>NZ_QTYG01000004.1:0-108054 GCF_003462045.1 Ruminococcus sp. AM31-15AC
AGCGTCCCTTTGGGGATGCACAGCTCATCTGCTGCTGCCTTGGTGCCAATCTCCTTTGCGAGCTTTATTGCCTGCTTTTTAAACTCTTCATCATATTGTTTTCCTGTTCCCATTGATGACACACTCCTTTGTTTTTATTATACTTTGATTGTTTTGTATGTGTCAAGTTTTATTATACAGGATTACAGACAGCGGAAAGTCGTGATAAATACCACCAATTAAGAGTTGCCGCATACTGCCGAGTGTCAACCGAACTGGAGGAACAGCAGAACAGCTATCAGGTTCAGATTGCATACTACACAGATCTTATTAACAAAAAGAAAGAATGGACTCTGGCAGGAATTTTTGCCGACGAAGGAATTTCTGGCACCCAGACAAAAAAGCGTACCGAGTTTAACCGCATGATCCGTATGTGCAGAAACAAGAAAATCGACCTTGTGATCACAAAATCCATAAGCCGATTCGCAAGAAATACCGTGGATTGCCTTGAATATGTCAGACAGCTTAAAGACTTGGGAATCGGAGTTATTTTTGAAAAAGAGAACATAAACACGCTGACAATGACCTCAGAATTTATGATTGCTCTGTACGGAAGTTTTGCTCAGGCTGAGAGTGAATCGATAAGTAAAAATGTAAGCTGGGGAAAAGAAAAAGCTTATCGTGAGGGTAAGGTACAATTTCAGTACAAGCATTTGCTTGGCTACAAAAAAGGAGCGGACGGCAAGCCGGAAATAATCCCCGAAGAAGCCGAAACGGTAAAACTGATCTACACCATGTTTCTGGACGGTCATTCGATGAAAAATATCGCATTGATATTGCACGTCAAAGGCATACATACCAAAACAGGCAGCACGGAATGGCGGACCAATACAATAACGAGGATTTTACAGAACGAAAAGTATGTAGGCGACGCGCTCCTTCAAAAAACGTTTACCTCCGACTGTATCACTCACAAAGTTGTGAAAAATCACGGCGAACGTCCGATGTATCTTGTGACCAACCATCACGATCCGATAATTGACCGAGACACCTACAACCGAGTCCAGCAGGAGCTTGCAAGACGCAATTCCAAACGGAAGATTTCGGATAAAACGGTTACGGAACAAGGCAAGTACAGCAGCAAATATGCCTTGTCTGAGCTTCTTATCTGCGGACACTGCGGTACGCCTTACAGAAGAACCACTTGGGCGGCTCGAGGAAAAAAGCAAATCGTTTGGAGATGTCTGAGCCGATTGGAGCATGGCAAAAAATATTGTCCAGATTCACCCACTATAAAGGAAGAACAGCTGCATAGAGGAATACTCAGGGCGATCAACAATTACTATTCCTGCCGTAACGATATTGTGAGGATTTTGAAAGCAAATATCGGTTCGGTTTTGGAATGTCAGGGACAGGAAGAAATCCTTTCCGTAGAAAAGCGGCTGAAAGAGATCGATCAAGCAAGGACTGATTTAGTCAACTTAATAGCTTCGGGCGGCTGCGACGAGGACAAGCTTGACAGCGAGTTTGCAAAACTGTATGCTGAAGAACAAGGCTTAAGTGAGCGGCTTACAATGCTGAAATCACAGAACAAGACTTCAGAAGAAACTCAGGCAAAGCTTGATAAAATTATGGATATGATAGAGCATGAGAAATTTGAGTTGGAAACCTTTGATAATGTACTGATAAGAAAGCTGATCGAGTGCGTAAAAATACTGAGCAAGACCGAAATACTGGTTATTTTCAAAGGCGGTTACGAGGTCAGAACGGAAATTGAATAACGATTAAAATTTACGGCTTGCGGAGAAAATCTGCAAGCTGTTTTTGTTGGGAGCTGGTTATTTGGCAGGCAATTTTGAGGGGATAAAAACTCAGCGTTTCGGTGTGGAAGTAGAATGCACAGGCTTAACAAGGTCGGCAGCGGCAAAAGCGGTCGCAAAGGTTTTAGGCGGCTTGACCGAGCATTACGGCGGCAGTTATGACAGATACGATGTTTACGACGGTAAAAATAGGCGTTGGAAAATCATGTCCGACGCAAGTATCAGATGTACGAATAAAAACGGGAATCCGGCTTCCAAGCTGTATTCCGTCGAGCTTGTAACTCCTATTCTGGAATACGAGGATATGGCGACGCTTCAGGAAGTGGTTCGTTCTATTCGCCGAAGCGGAGGCGTTTGCAACGAAACAACAGGAATCCATATTCATATTGATTTTGCTCCATATAACGCGCAAAAGCTTCGTAATTTAGTAAACATTTTTGCAAGTAAAGAGGATATGCTCTATCAGGCTTTGCAAGTAAATTCGGATCGTGAGCAGCATTATTGCAGAAAAGTGGACAAGCGTTTTCTTGAAGAACTTAACCGAAGAAAACCAACTGACTTGCAGACGATAAAAAGGCTATGGTACGGCGATGACCGTGAGTATCACTCACATTACGATCCGTCACGGTATCGTTGCCTGAATTTACACCCAGTGTTTACAGATAACAATATCGAGGTAAGAGCGTTCAACGGTTGCCTGAATGCAGGAGTTCTCAGGGCATATATTTCACTGGTTCTGGCAGTCAGCAATCAGGCTCTGACTCAGAAATCAGCAAGTTCCCGTGTGACACAGAGTGAAAATCCTCGCTATACGTTCCGTACATGGCTTATCCGAATAGGTCTGAACGGGCAGGAGTTTAAAAACTGCCGCAAGCACTTGCTTTCACATCTTGAGGGTAATATTGCGTGGCTTCATCCCGAAGATGCCGTTAAACAACGTGAAAGGCTGAAAGCAGAACGACAAGCCGCTCGTGAGCAGCGTGTCGAGCCTGTAAGCGAGGTTCAGCAGTTAAACGAAAATGTACCCGATGAAAATTTCGAGCCGTCAGAGAGCGAATGTGAGGACTTTGAAGAAGATGAAGAAATGGGCATGGAAATGTCTATGTGATCGGAGGTAAAAATGAAAAATAAACAGCTATACATTGCCTATGGCAGCAACATCAATCTTAAACAAATGGCATATCGGTGTCCGCATTCAAAGGTTGTGGGAACATCGGAGATCAAGGATTATGAATTGGAGTTCAGAGGCGTTGCGACTATTGTGCCTAGCAAGGGTACAAGTGTTCCTGTTCTTATCTGGGAGCTTGATGAAAGAGATTTGCCTACCCTAAACCGTTATGAGGGCTATCCGAGGCTTTACAGACAGGAAAAAATGTCTTTTGATTTGGATGGCAAAGAAGTCTTAGGCATGGCATATCTGATGAATTATGGGGAACTTTCTCCGCCAAGTCAGCAGTACTACAATACGATTTTACAGGGTTACAGAGAGAACGGTCTGGATGAAAAATATCTTCAAACAGCTTTGGAAAATTCGCTGTTCCTTGAACATTCCGTAAATGACGAGTTGTATGAGGACGAATTTGAAGATTACGACCTTGACGACGATATGCAGATGAGATTTTAAGGAGAGTGGTTGAATGAAATACAAAGGATTTTATGTGAAGATTACTCCCGATACTGATCTGCATCGGGAGGACAAGGACGGAAATGATATTCGCTGTGAGGGCTTCACTATTGAAGTTTTTGCGGATGAATCCGAAAAACTCGAAATCGATGTTTTTTCAGTGGCAGTTGATTTTGAACTGCTGAAAGACAGTCTTGAAGAAGCGGAGCAGTTTGCTATGGATTATATCGACTGCGAGGAAAAAGAGTATTGCAGGATGATTGACGAGTTTAATAAAAATTAACGTGGAAGTAAATGATGATCACAAAAAAGACTTTTATGACAATAGTTAATGCTTTGGATTTCGGTATTTGCAAATGCAGGCAATTCTGCGAGGTTAATAATTTATCTTTAGAAGAAACAAATGAGTTCATACACGGCGGTAATTTGCAGAATGATTTGCTGAAAATGCTGAAACGGTTATGCTCGATCGCTACGGTATTATCCGTGATTTTATTTATAAGCGCGATGAGAACGGCGAATTATTCTTTGGCATTCCGCAGCGAAACGGTGTTATTGAGATTTACCTCATAACGAGCTCAGAAGAATTATATGAATATTTGCTGGAACAGGCAGCGGGAGCATTATTAAATTTTATACCAAGCGATATGAGATAATTCTTTTAGATATGGGTTGTATAATCGAGTACAGCCCCGTACATATTAAAAAATCTCTTGACATTTTTTGATGCATATGATATAATAAATTTAATGACAGGTTATGTGATTTTAAAAGATATCTCATAAGCCGCAAAATCAGGTGAATTTAATGTCATCTTTTTTGTTCCAGTAGCACACAAAAGACCGTAGATTTTTTCTGCGGTCTTTGTTTTTTTATACATTCTTTCAGCAACCAAAAGAGAGGTTTTGCAACTGAGTATAAGTAAACATAAAAAACAAAATGTGAACAAAAATAATTCGGAATTGCGTGTTTACAAACTGGTAAAAATGTGTTATACTTAAAGTGCAAAAGAATTTCATCAAAGGAGGTCTGAAAAATGAAAAAGATAATAAACAGAAAAAATGCAGCGGCAGTGGCTTGTGCCGCTATGATGATATGTGCGGCAGGTGCTGTGCCTGACAGCGTGCTAAGTGTGAGTATGCCTGTGCAGGCGGCTGAAGCTGCGGTGCAGACAAGTCTGCCTCAGGTCACAGGCTGACATCTAAAACGCCTGATATAAGCTCCATAAGACTTAGCTGGAACGCCGTGAATGGTGCGGACGGCTATTCTGTTGGAATGCGTTCAAAGGGTCAGTATCCTGAGATAGCAGACGTTACGGACACTACATATCTTGTTACTGGTCTGCCTGCGGCAACAAGGGAAAATTTCAAGGTAAGAGCATATAAGATAGTGAACGGTCAAAAGGTCTATGGCGACTATTCAGTGAACTATAATTCCGCCACAAATCCTCGCCCTATAAGCGGTCTTAAAGCTCAGACGGGCAATGGTTCCGTTAGCCTTTCATGGAAAAAAGTGGGTTGTTCAAACTATCGTGTCTTTATGCTGAAAAACGGCAAGTGGAAGCAGATAGCGCAGACGGATACAAACAGCTACACTGTCAAAGGGCTTGACGCAGGAAGCTATACATTTAAAGTAAGAGCCTGCAAGCGTGACGATAAGGGTGCAAATCACTACGGCAAATATTCGCAGGAGATAACGGCTCAGGCTGTCAAGGTGGACAAGGTCACCGGTTTGACCTCCAAGACACCTAACACAAGCTCTATAAAGCTTAGCTGGAACGCCGTGAGCGGTGCGGACGGCTATTCTGTGGGAATGCGTTCAAAGGGTAAATATCCTGAGATAGCTGACGTGAAAGGCACGACATACACTGTCAAGGGTCTGCCTGCGGCAACAAGGGAGAATTTCAAGGTAAGAGCATATAAGATAGTAGGCGGAGTTAAGATATACAGCGACTATTGTGAAAACTACAATTCCGCCACAAATCCAAGGAAGGTAACAGGAGTAAAAGCTTCTGACATCACCGCTTCTACACTTGACCTTAACTGGAAGTCTGTAGGCTGCACAAGCTACAAGGTGTTTATATACACAAACGGCAAGTGGAAGAACATAGCTTCATCTACGGTAAATTCCTGCGCAATAAACGGACTTTACGCAAAGACTACATACAGATTCAAGGTAAGAGCCTGCAAGACGGACGATAAAGGTTCAAATCACTATGGAGCATATTCCGAGGAGATAACCGTCAAGACCCCAGACCACACTGTCGAGGTCATAAACGGCATGAGCTATGTTGACGGAGTTCTTTTGGCGAACAAAACATATTCCCTCCCTGCAAGCTACGACCCAAAGGGTCTGACCAAAGAAACATCTGCGGCGTTCAAAGAGATGCAGACTGCCGCATATAAAGACGGCATAAGCCTGTGGGTATGCTCAGGCTACCGCTCTTATTACGATCAGAAGTACCTTTATGATATGTACTGCAACCGTGACGGCAAGGCTGCAGCAGACAAATACTCCGCAAGACCCGGCTACAGCGACCATCAGACGGGCATGGCAATAGACGTAAACAACGCCAGCGACTCATTTAACGGTACAAGAGAAGCCAAGTGGCTTGCAAACAACTGTGCGAAATATGGTTTTATAATTCGTTATCCAAAGGGCAAAGAGGCATACACCGGTTATCAGTATGAGTCTTGGCACATAAGATATGTAGGCACGCCTTTAGCACAAAACATAACCAACAGCGGACTTTCTCTTGAAGAATACTTCGGGATAACTTCGCAATACAAGGATTGACATATGGTTCAGACCGCTGTTCACGGGCATCTGTGAACAGCGGTCTTTTGTTATTCTCCATGCTCACTTATCACTTGAAATCTTGCATTTCAACATGATCTGTGTTATACTATATTTAAGGCAATACCGCACAAAGATCGTGCGTCAGATGCGTAGTCAGATTTTTGTGTGATATGACGGAAAATCCGCAAGCAGATGGCGTGCAAAGCCGTCAGGCGGGCTTTGTGCGGTGTTGCCTTGTATATTCCACTAAGGAGGTCATCTCTATGCTTCTTTCAGGTAAGACGGTCGTTCTCGGCGTCAGCGGCAGTATTGCGGCTTACAAGATCCCAACTTTAGCAAGGCTGCTTAAAAAACAAGGCTGCAATGTTCAGGTACTCATGACACAGAACGCCACTCAATTTATAAACCCTATCACTTTTGAATCCCTCACAGGCAATAAGTGCCTTATAGATACTTTTGACAGAAATTTTCAATACAGCGTTGAACACGTTGCTCTTGCAAAGCAGGCTGACCTTGTTATGATCGCTCCTGCTTCCGCTAATGTTATCGGAAAGATAGCATACGGCATTGCTGACGATATGCTCACCACCACTGTCATGGCTTGCCCTTGCAAGAAAATGATATCCCCTGCCATGAACCACAATATGTATCACAATCCTATTGTGCAGGACAATATCCAGAAGCTTGAGCGTTTCGGCTACGAGATGATCGCTCCTGACAGAGGTATGCTTGCAAACGGTGATGACGGCGACGGCAGAATGCCTGAGCCTGAGGTGTTGTTTGAATACATTCTTCGGGAGCTTGCTTTTGAGAAGGATCTTGCAGGCAAAAAGGTGCTTGTTACAGCTGGTGCGACCATGGAGGCTATCGACCCTGTGAGGTACATCACTAATCATTCAAGCGGAAAAATGGGCTGTGCGGTGGCTAAAGCGGCTATGCAAAGAGGTGCAAAGGTGACGTTGGTGGCAGGTCACATGGAGGTTTTGCCGCCTATGTTCGTGGACGTTGTGAACGTAAAGTCTGCGGCGGATATGTTTGAGGCTGTCACAAAGCTTGCTCCTGAGCAGGATATTATCGTAAAGGCGGCGGCTGTGGCCGATTACACGCCTGTTGCGGTGGCTGACAACAAGATAAAGAAGTCTGACGATGACATGAAGATAGAGCTAAAACGCACAAAGGATATTCTTGGCTATCTCGGTCAGCACAAACGTGACGGTCAGGTCATATGCGGTTTTTCCATGGAACGCAGGACGTTATCAAGAACTCTGAGAAAAAGCTCACCAACAAAAACTGCGATATGATATGCGCAAACTCACTAAAGACCGCTGGCGCAGGCTTTAAGACGGACACTAATGTTATCACCCTTATCACTGAGGGCGGTGCTGTGGAGCTGCCTATTATGACCAAAGAGCAAGCCGCTCACAGGATACTTGACGAGCTTGCGAAAATGATATAAGTGTACGATAATATGTACAGATAAATAGATTACGAAGGGAAATACCCAATATGAAACGTATTGAGATATATGAAAACGGCATTAATATAGTATTTGAGATAACAGACGAGAACGAGGCGAAGCTTCTGCACTTCTCTGCTCTGCCTTTTGATGAGGCAAAAAGTGCTTCATACATGGGGCTGAAAACTTTCAGACCTGTAGAGATACAGGCGAGCGGTATCGACCGCCCTGACGAGCGTCACGGAAACAAATATATTGTGACCGCTCCGGGTTGGAGAATGAAGTTCAAGGACTTCCGTGATGTGAACAATGACCATGGCAGAAAGCTTGAGCTTGTGACATTTGATGAGGGCACAGGTCTTGAAGCTGTGTCCCACTATCAGTTTTACACCGGCACGTCTGTTGTACGCTGTTGGACTACCCTTACAAACAAGGGCAGCGAGGTACAGACAATTGAATATATGTCCTCCTTTGCGCTGACGGGCGTAGAAAAAGAGGGGCTTAAAAAACCTGAAGACAAGATGAAGATATGGGTATGCTACAACTCATGGCAGCGTGAATTGCAGTGGCAGGACTACACTCTTGAACAGGTGGGGCTTGCGTCCTCTGCTAAGCCTACGGAACAGCGTTCATCAAAGGTCTTTGCCTGCACAAACGTTGGAAACTGGTCGGCAAAGGAATACATACCAATGGGTGTGCTTGAAAACACAGAAGCAGGCTCTGTGCTGTTTTGGCAGATAGAGCAAAATGGCTCTTGGCACTGGGAGCTTTCGGACGTGGGAGGACACTTTTATTTACAGCTTTCTGGCCCGTCGGAGATAGAGTCCCACTGGTATAAAAACCTTGTGCCTAATGAGAGCATAGAAAGCGTGAAATGTGCAGTAGGCTCGGTGACAGGAAGCTTTGACAAGGCTATGGGCGAGCTGACGAAATACCGCAGAAAAATACGCCGCCGCAACAAGGATAATCAGAGGCTTGCGGTAATATTCAACGACTACATGAACTGTCTGTGGGGCGACCCAACGGCTGAAAAGGAGTTTCCACTTGTGGACGCTGCGGCAGAGGCAGGCTGTGAATATTTCTGCATTGACGCAGGCTGGTATGCTGACGGCTTTTGGTGGGACGAGGTCGGCGAATGGAAAGAGAGCAGAAAGCGTTTTCCTAACGGCGTAAAGGAAGTTGCCGACTATATCCGCAAAAAGGGCATGATACCTGGACTTTGGCTTGAAATAGAGGTCATGGGAATAAAGTGTCCGCTTGTGGACAGCGTTTGCGATGACAGTTGGTTTTTCACACGTCACGGCAAGAGGGTCTATGACAGAAGCCGTTATCAGCTCGATTTCAGGAATCCGAAAGTCCGTGCCCACGCTGACGAGGTAATAGACAGGCTCGTTTCTGAATACGGCATAGGCTATATAAAAATGGATTACAATATAGAGCCGGGCATCGGCACTGAGCAGAACTGCGACAGCGTTGGCGAGGGTCTGTGGGGTCATGAAAAGGCTTACCTTGAATGGCTTGACGGTGTTTTTGCTCGTCACCCTGACCTTATTATAGAAAACTGCTCCAGCGGTGGGCTCAGAATGGACTATGCGATGCTTTCAAGATACTCCATTCAATCCACATCAGATCAGGACGATTACAAAAAATACTGTACCATTGCGGCGAACTCCCCTACTGCCCTTTGCCCTGAGCAATCGGCTATCTGGGCTTATCCTATCACATCAGGTGACAGAGAAGAAGTTGTTTTCAACATGATTAACGCAATGCTTTTGAGAATACATCAGAGCGGTCATCTTGGCAACATCGACCCTGAGCGCAAGGCACTTGTCAAGGAAGCTATCAGCGTTTACAAGAAGATAAGGGCGGACATAAAGGAAGCAGTGCCGTTCTGGAGCTTGGGACTGTCCAAATTTTCGGACGACTGGGTATCTCTCGGTCTGAGAAACGGCAACAAGGCTTATCTTGCCGTATGGAGGAGAGAGGGCAAGAGCGACACCTGCGTTTTGCCTATAGGCTTCCTCAAAGGTGTTGACGCAAGGGTGAAGTGCATTTATCCTGATTTCAGCGAAACCCCTGTGGAGTTTTCAAAGGCGACAGGCAATGTTTCCGTTAAGTTTGACAGACCTTATATGGCTAGACTTTTTGAGATAGAGTGGTAAAAAAAGTTACCTGCCAATAAGGGTAACTTTTCCCCACACCGCACCTTTTGCCTTGTCCGATTTTACGGACAGTTGCTCGCCTGTGGGAGATATTATCGCTGATATTCCGCAGTTTCCTGCACGGAGGACATATCTTCTGTTCTCAACGGCTCGCATTATGCAGTGGCGGTAATGCTGTTCACGGGCGGAGCTTTTGCCGAACCATGAATCGTTGGTGGAAACGCAAATTATCTGTGCGCCCTGCTCTTTCTGTCGGCTCACAAGGCTTGGAAAAATGGACTCTATACAGATAACAGAGCCTATGGTCATGCCGTCTGAGGTGAGGGGCTTGGTGTGTCTTTCGTCTGCACATTCGCTCATAGTGTCAAGGTGGAAAATGCCTGCAAAAGGTGTCTTTTCACCGAAAGGCACAAGCACTTGTTTCAGGTAGGGCGAAGACGCAATGCCGTTTTTATCATAGGCGAAAAGGGCGTTGTAATCCTTGCCGTTTTCAAGATAGAACGAGCCTGTCACAAGGGTACACCCATGGGTGGCGGCAAAGTCTGATATAAGGGAAAATTCTTTTAGCTGTTCGTCATAGTCTTTCGGCACGGCAGTTTCAGGAAGCAGAACAAGGTCGGTACCCCACCGCCAACAGCTTTCCATTATAGAAAGATAGGAGCGTGCTGAGTCAAGGGCTTTACGGTGTGATTTTTCCCTGCCCTCCAGACTATCCTGAGCGCAGATAACGTCTATCTGAGGGTAGATGTTATCAAGCTTTTTGTCCAGGTTTATGGAATAAAGTCCATAGCTTAAATTTGCCCCCTGCAAAAGCAGTGCAAAGGCGGTGCAGGCAAAACGCTTTTTGCTTGTATATATCTCCCCATGCAGACCGTTGAGCAGGAAAATTATAAAGCTTGTAAGGCGGCAGCTTATGAGCGTTGCGGATTGCAAAAGCAGCGGCGAACTTGTTACAGCTAGCCATGCCGCAGACCACGGAAATGCCAAAATCGGAACTTTCTCCTGAAGCCACTCCCCTGCTGTCAAAAGCAGGCAGAGCAAAACTATCTCAGATAAACGGTGTTTGAGATGCGGTCGCAGGGGCAGGAAAAGGCTCAGTGGAAGATACATAAGGATACACTCCCACAAGGTCAGACCTAACCACGCTAAAGTGGCAAGAGGTATAGAGACAAAGGACGGCAGAGGACATATTTTCCATATGGTGAGCATAAAAGTGAGCTGGAAAAGATAATATGGTACAAAAAAGCACAGAAAATCAAGCCTGAAAGCCCTTTTTTCATGGCAGACTGACAGGCAATGCACCATTGGCGCAAAGATAAAAAACGCAAGCCACGGCAAATTCAAGATAGATTGCATAAGTGCGCTCACTATACCCGTGAGGGCGAGGAACGCTCTCCGTGAGATTTTTGGGTCAATTATTTTCGAGATATTCATGTAAATATTATGACCCGAAAGTCGCACATAATTCACAAAACTATAAAGGGAGGCAGTAAATTGGAGATCTTTATTCCGCAGTTTGTCAGGACAGCTCTTGACAGGCTGAATGAGTGCGGCTACGAGGGATATATAGTCGGTGGCTGTGTAAGAGATAGTTTGCTTGGGAAAAAGCCTCATGATTACGATGTCTGCACCAACTGCACCCCTGACAAAATGCTTGAAGTTTTCGCAAATTTCCGCACTATTGAAACCGGACTGAAGCATGGCACGCTCACTGTTTTGATAGAGGGCGAGCCGGTGGAGATAACCTGTTATCGCAGTGACGGAGAGTACATAGGGCATAGAAAGCCTGCTCAGGTGACATTTGAAAGCTCGCTGGCGGAGGACTTAAAACGTCGTGACTTTACTGTGAACGCTATGGCATACTCACCAAAAGAGGGGCTTATTGACCTTTACGGTGGACAAGGCGACCTTGAAAAGGGCATTATAAAATGCGTTGGCGACCCTGAAAAGCGTTTTGACGAGGACGCTCTGAGGATATTAAGAGGGCTGAGATTTTCTTCATGCCTTGGGTTTGAGATCGAGGAAAAGACCTCAAAGGCTATACTTGAACAACGTGAGCTTTTAAAAAGCATTTCTGCCGAACGCATTGCGTCGGAGCTTAAAAAGCTTCTCTGCGGAAAGGGTGCAAGGAAGATATTGCTTGACTATCGTGAGGTCATAGCGGTGTTCATACCTGAACTTCGGGAAAGCTTTGATTTCAGGCAGAACAATCCCCACCATTTTCTTGATGTTTACGGTCACATTTGTTTGAGCGTTGAGAACGTCAGACCACAGTGGCAGATGAGGCTTACTATGCTTCTTCACGATATTGGCAAGCCGAGAATGCACACTGTTGACGAGAACGGCATTTCGCACTTTAAAAAGCACCAGTTCCAGGGGGCTTACATGGCGGAGAAGATATTAAAAAGGCTCAGGATAGACAATGCGTCGGCGAAATATATTTATGAGCTTATATGGGAGCATGACAACAGGATACCTGCCACGAAAAAATCGGTGCGGAGATTTATGGCTCAGCATGACTTTGACTTTGTTATGGATTATCTGGAAGTGCGCAGGGCTGACACATATGCCCAGTCGGACTACAAACGGCAGGAAAAGCTTGCAGAACTTGACCATATCGCAGAGCTTGCAATGGAGATAAAAGAGGACAACGAGTGTATACACATTTGCGACCTTGACATAAACGGCAAGGATCTTATACAAATGGGCTTTGGCGGAAAGGATATCGGCATTGGGCTGGAGCTTGCATTGAATGGTGTTATAGACGAAAAGGTGGAAAACAAAAAAGAGGAGCTGAAAGGCTACATTGAAAGCAACTTCAAAAGGCAGGATAAAGATAATACTTAAGGCGTTGGCACTTGTGCTGTGGTGCGTGGTGATATTCATGTTCTCGGCAAACAATGCTGACGAGTCCAACAAGCAATCAAATGCGGTGTTTAACACAGTGATAGAATTTGTCAACCCTGTATATGACAGCCTTGACACTACAGCGCAGGCGGAATACAAGGACACCGCCACGTTCATCATAAGAAAGCTTGCGCATTTCAGCGAATACGCCTTGCTTGGAATGCTGGCGTTCATCAATTTTTCAAAGGTGAAAAAGCTTGGATACAGAGGGCTTTTTGCGGCAGTTTTTTCTTGCATCTACGCTTCAAGCGATGAGATACATCAGCTTTTCGTGCCGGGGCGTGCAGGGCAGGTGCGTGATGTTCTTATCGACACAAGCGGTGCAGTGGCAGGAATTTTACTTGCCATACTAATACGAAAAATATGGCTCAAAAGCCGTGAGAAAAAATCGTGATAGCAAAAAATATCCGTGGGGGCATTTCGCTCTCACGGATATTTTATTCTAGCAAAACCTATTGCAAATCATATCGTGACCCATTGGTATCGCCTCATTCAAAGCCTTGGCTTTACTTAAATCACTTTATCTCAAGTCTTTTGGTTTCAGGCTTTACCTCCTGCATCTTTGGCAGGTCAAGGGTCAGGATACCATTCTTGTACTCTGCGGAGATATTGCCCGTATCAATGCCTGTAAGGTCAAAGCTTCTCTGGTAAGAACCGTATGTCCTCTCACGGCGGATATACTTGTCTTTCTTATCCTCTGTCTCTGCCTTATGCTCAGCGGTAAGAACAAGATCGTTGCCTGAGATGTCAAGCTTGATATCGTCCTTATCAAAGCCCGGAAGCTCTGCTTCCATTACATATTTGTCGCCCTCGTCCTTGATATCGGTCTTGAAGCTCTGGAGTGCATTTTCTCCAAAGAAATCATTCTCAAAATCATGGAATGCGTTAAACAGGTCGTAGCTCTTTCTTTCAAATGGTGTAAGTCCAAACATATAAATTCCTCCTTGATGTGTTATATCTTAATTTATCTTATAAGCTTTTATCATTTATTCTGCTCTTCCATTGGTATCATTTCCTTTCTTCATTGTCTTTATGATACCCCTGCTATGTGTTCATTGTGTGAAAATATTGTGAACATTAGCTGAATTTTAGCACTCTCGTTATGTGAGTGCTAGCATATTAACTTTATGAGTGCTAAAACAATGTCATGACATGATATGATAATCAGCGGGCGAACGCTGTTCGCCCCTACTGCGTCAACGCCTATCACTGCTTATCGAAGCGGTCTTTAAGAAGCTTCAAAGCTTTCTTTTCTATCCTTGAAACATAGGAACGTGAGATACCAAGGCGTTTTGCGACTTCTCGCTGCGGCAGTTGCGGCTGACCGAAAAGACCATAGCGCAGAGTGACTATCTGTCTTTCACGCTCATCAAGAGAGCTTTCGATATAGCGGTAGAGCTGTTCACTGCGAATGGAAAGTTCTATTTTGTCGGCAACGTCCTCTCCGTCTGCGATTATGTCGATAAGGCAAAGCTGATTGCCGTCCTTATCGGAGTCAACAGGCTCGTCAAAGTGGATATCGTTGGCAGACTTTTTCTGGGAGCGGAAGTGCATTAGTATCTCGTTCTCCACGCACCTGCTCCCATAGGTGGCGAAGCGACAGCCTTTCTTGTGGTCAAATGTTGACACAGCTTTTATTAGACCGATAGTGCCGATAGAGATAAGATCCTCCTGATCTGTGGAATTTGAATAATACTTTTTTATAATGTGTGCCACAAGACGGAGATTGTGTTCGATAAGCTTATCCTTTGCCGCCTTGTCACCCTGCGCCATTCTCTCAAAACACTCACGCTCCTCCTTCGCCGAAAGCGGTTTTGGAAACACGCTGCGGCTGTCAAAATGCAGTGCGAAAAATAGAAAGTTCCCCGTAAGCAGTTCAAACAGTGCTGAAAACATATTTGTCCCTCCTTATATAAAGTATCGCTCATACGCTTTTTAATCATATGATTTTTAGGGATTGTACTATTCTGATTTTGACATAAGATTGCAAAATGTTTCTGATTTGTTAAATTTGCTGAAATATTGATTGTCTTGTTTGCTAAAATCACGAATATTGTTAATAATCTGTAAACAGACGGCATTTTACTTTTATCGTTAATCAAAGGGTGATATAATTATATCAGATAGGTATGTTTTTGGGGGTGAGCGCTCATGATAAGCATAAAAGGACGATCGGTATTCGGAAGCATTGCAAGAGGAAAGCTGACCTTTTATCATCGTGACGAATTTATCATCAACAAGATAAAAGTTTCCGACCCTGAACTTGAATACAAAAAATATGTCAAGGCTAAAAACGCTGCTCTTGTGGAGCTTGGAGAGCTTTATGACCGTGCAAGGTTAAGCGTTGGGGAAAGCGACGCTCAAATATTTGTGATACACCAAATGCTTATCACCGACGAGCAATACGACAGCAGTATTCGCACAAAGATACTTGACGAGCATTTCAATGCCGATTATGCGGTCGCAAGCACTTCAAGAAGCTTTGCGGAAATGCTGGCACAAATGGACAGCGAATATATGCAAAGCAGAGCGGCTGACGTCAAGGACGTTTCAAACAGACTTTTAAGACACATATTAAACTGTGCCGACAAGCTTCCCATACTCAGAGAGAACGCCATTATCTGCACCGGTGACCTTATGCCCTCAGAAACCCTGCTCATGGACAAGACGAAGATAAAGGGCTTCTGCACAAGGTCCGGTTCTGTAAACTCTCATACTGCGATACTTGCGAAAAATCTTGGCATACCTGCCATTGTGAACGTTGGAACGGAGCTTTCTGACGAATACGAGGGCAAGGAAGCCGTCCTTGACGGCTACAGCGGAACGCTTTACATAGAGCCTGATGAGCATACGCTCAGACAGCTTGAATACAAGGAAGCCGTTGAGGGCAGGAAAAAGGAACTTCTCACAAGGCTCAAAGGCAGAAAGAACATCACTCGTGACGGACATGAGATAAAGATATATGCGAATATACTCAACTCTGAGGAGCTTGAATCGGCGGTAAAAAACGACGCAGGTGGGATAGGTCTTTTCAGAACGGAGTTTATGTGCTTTGACAGACCTGCTTTTCCTGACGAGGATTTTCAGTTTTACACCTACCGCAAGGCATTGAAGGCAATGGAGGGTAAAGAGGTCATAATAGGCACTTATGATATAGGTGCAGACAAGATACCAGATTGTGCAGACATGAGTGCTGAGAGAAATCCCTCTATGGGCTGTAGAGGCATACGATTTTGTCTTGAAAGAGAAAGCATATTCAAAACACAGCTAAGGGCGTTATACAGAGCGTCTGTTTACGGACAGCTTTCAATACTTCTGCCTATGGTCATAGACGTGGGCGAGATACTGAGGGTGAAAGAGCTTATCGTGCAGGTCAAGGCAGAGCTTATAAAAGAGGGCAGGAAATTTGCCGACAATGTTAAGCTCGGGGCAATGATAGAGACCCCTGCGGCGGTGATGACAAGCGATATCATAGCCAAAGAGGTGGACTTTTTCAACATCGGCACCAACGACCTTGAGCAGTTCACCTTTGCACTTGACAGGCAGAACCCATGCTATGACAGGGTGTCACCGAAAAATCACAGGGCACTGCTTAGAATGATAAAAATGGTTTGCGACAACGCACATGCAAACGGCATAAAAGCAGGCATTTGCGGTGAGATAGCAGGCGACCCAACGCTCACAGAGATATTTCTGGAGCTTGACGTTGATATGCTGTCGGTAGTTCCGTCAAGGGTACTGCCACTGAGAAAGGCGGTAAGGAGCATAAGTCTTAAAGACCCGAAAAAGGCAGAGAATGACCTGAAGCTGTTTTTATAAAAAGGATAATTTTCCTCATTCCATATAGGCGGTGGGATACGTTATCGTGCGTGTTCCACCGCCTTTTTGCTTTGCTTGCAAATACGCTAATAAGGAGAGCGAACTGTTCGCCACTACAGATATTTAAACAAAGAACGTATTTTATCTTATGGTCTGTATGGTTGTCTTATGAAAATCTTAAGCGTTTCTTAAAGCGGTTGACAGTTGGAAAGGGCTATGATAAACTTATATACGACACCAATAATACGTCTGAAAAAGGTAAAACACAAGGAGGAGAAACAGTGAAACTAAGAAACATAAACAGAGGTCTGGTTCTTGGCGGTGTGCTTGCGCTGGGCGTTGTATGCTACACAGTGTATGATAACAACCAGTTCAAGACTTCCAAGCCTGAGATAGAACAGACCATGAGGGATTATATCGCAGACTTGACAAGTGCAAACGTTGGAAGCAGTGATAAGTTAAAAAGTCAGCTGACAGATTTTGTGAATAAGCATTATGCTGACTACACCACATCTGACAATGAGTACGCTTCGTCAAAGTCAGGACTTCTGGAGGAAATAAACCAGGCTGAAGTTGCAGCGCAGGGGGGAGATATCACCTCGGCTGAGTATGACATAAAAGAGATGTCAATAAACAAGAGTGGAGCTGACGGAGCAAAGGTCATTATGATATACAATGTGTGCTATGACGTATCAAAGGGCGACCCAACTTTTCTCACAACCAACGGCATAAACACCATGACAAGCGGCAATTACACAAACGCCGACAACTATAAGCCCAGCACATCTTCATACAAGGCGATTTTCAGTTATGAATATGCTGAATTTTATCTTTTGCGTACCTCTGACGGCTGGAAGATAGCAACGTCCAGCGACTATGGATATGGCGAGGATTACAGCTTTGATGATAACAACAGTGACAGCGTGGCTGATGAAAGCAAGGCTGAGTCTGAGGTAATTCCGGACAGCAGTTTGGCAGAAAGCTCAGACAGTGCAGAAAATACCGACAGCGAGGGGGCAGACAGCGTTGAGTGATACTATTCTAAAGATAAAGGGGCTTAACAAGACCCTTGGCAAAAAGCAGATACTTCACAGCATAGATATGGAGTGTTACAGCGGCGAGGTCTACGGCTTTCTCGGTCCTAACGGCGCAGGAAAAACCACAACTATAAAGATAGCAGTGGGACTTTTACAGCTTGACGAGGGGGAGATATCCATTGACGGAAAGGATATCAGAAAAGACTTCGAGGGCGCAATGGCAAACGTTGGAGGCATTGTTGAAAACCCTGAGATGTACAAGTATCTCTCGGGACTTGAAAACCTACGTCAGTATGCAAGAATGAGAGAGGGAGTAACTGAGGAGCGTATCAAAGAGGTGGTGGAGCTTGTAAGGCTTTCAAACCGCATTAATGACAAGGTGTCAAAATACTCTCTGGGTATGCGTCAGCGTCTTGGCGTTGCGCAGGCTATCCTCCACAGACCAAAGCTTCTTATACTTGACGAGCCTACAAATGGTCTTGACCCGCAGGGCATAAAGGAGCTTCGTGACATACTCAAAGAGCTTGCTCACAAAGAAGGCACTTGCGTTGTGGTATCGTCACATCTCATGAGCGAAATGGAAATGATGTGCGACAGAGTGGGCATTATCGCAAACGGAAAAATGATAGGCTCATACACAATGGAAGAGCTTATCTCACAGTCTGACAGCTCAATTGCTGAATATGTACTTGAAGTTGACGACCCGCAAAAGGCTATGGACCTTATAATGCTCGCAGACGAGGGCAAGCGTATCGACAAGGAAACAGGTGCAGTTGTCCTTTCTATCCCTGTGGAGATAGAGAAGAAAAAAATAGCGTCGGTGAACAAGACGCTTATCGATGGCGGAGTTTCACTTTACACTGTTCACCGCAGAGAGAACAAGAAGCTTGAGGACGTATTCATCGAGCTTACAGGAGGAAAGGAAGGGGGCGTACAGATTGGCTAGATTTTTCAGACTTGTGAAAAACGAGTACATAAAGGTTTTCAAAAAACTATCAACAAAAATAATGATCGTGCTTATAATAATATGTGCGCTTGGACTTTCAGGAATTGCACTTTTTGCAAAGCACAATATGGAGAGCAATAACTATTCAAGCTATGACGCAACTGGTGATTATCAGCAAAACATAGATTGGCTCAAAGACACAAACGGCGACCCTAACGAGATCGCAATGTGGCAGTATCTAATCGACAACGATATCGACAGCGATGATTGGAGATATGACGTACTGTCAGCCATGTTTGCAGACGGCACCGGTGATATGTCAGGGATAAAGAAATATCTTGACGACAACGATTGGCGTGGCTTCTGTCAATACAGGCTGGATAATGAAATACTCACAGAGGGCGAAAAGTGGGAATATCAATACAGGTTGGACAAGGATATTTCCTTTGACAAGTCAAACGAGAAGAAAAACGATCTTATCATGACAGTTGCAAACGCAAAAAACACCATTGCGACCATGGGCGACGCAAAGTCTGACGGACAGAACAGCAGAGCAAAGCTGGAGGATAATATAAAACTTGCACTCTATCAGCTTGACAATGATAAGCTCGACAACACGGCAAACCAGATGTCGCTGTTTGAAACAAGCGAGCCTGAGCAGATAACATTCTGGACAGTGTTTCTCACAAGCACTTCCCTTGTGACAGTAGTCGCACTGCTTGCTATCGTTATCGCAGGCGGCATTGTATCCTCTGAATTTTCACAGGGAACTGTCAAGTTCCTGCTTATAAACCCTGTTAAACGTTGGAAGATACTGATGGCAAAATACTTCACTGTCATCACAGTGGGTTACATAATGCTTTGCATACTTTTCGTTGTGATGATACCTATTACAGGGCTTATGCTCGGCTTTGACGGCTTTTCAACGCCTTATATCTATGTAAGCGGCGGCGAGGTAAAGGAAATGCCTACACTGCTTTATGCGGCAGAGCAATATCTGATGAAAAGCGTTGAAATGGTGGTAATGTCAACACTGGCGTTCGCTATCTCGTCACTTGTAAGAAGCACGGCTCTTGCTATCGGCGTCAGCGTATTCACAATGTGCATAGGCTCAACGGTCACACAGCTTTTGGGTCAGCTTGGACAGGATTGGGCAAGATTCCTTGTGTTCGCAAACACAGACCTTGCTTCTATCTCAAAGGGCTACTCAATATTTGCTCAGCACAGCCTGACATTTGCCGTAGGCGTTCTTATAGCACACATGGTGGTGTTCCTACTCACTGCATGGGACGGCTTTACAAAGCGTTCTGTATAAAACAGAATAAAAACATCAAACGGGCGGAGAAATTTCGCTCGTTTTTTGTTGCTGAAAAGGGTAAACAAATGAACAGATTATCATATAAACATAAGATTGACAAGGCTGAATAAATATTGTATAATAGTCGAGTTGATACAGAGATCGTTTTAAGACCATGGATATTTTACAGGAGATAGATATATGTTTGAAACTTTAGTTGACGTTTTTCTTGACGCATTAATAGACAGCCTTAAGATCCTGCCTTTTCTGTTCGGAGTTTATCTGCTTATAGAGTATATAGAACATCGTTCTGCCGACAAGCTTGGAAAGGCTCTTAGAAAAATGGGACCCTTCGGTGCGATAGGAGGAAGCATACTTGGAGCAGTGCCGCAGTGCGGATTTTCCGTTGTAGCTTCCAACCTTTACTCAGGCAGGCTCATCACAATGGGAACTCTCATTTCGGTATACCTTGCCACAAGCGACGAGGCAATACCAATGATGATAGCAAACCCTGCATTTGCCGGCAAGCTTTGGCAGCTTATTCTTATAAAGGTAGCTGTGGCTATAATAGCAGGTGTGCTTGTTGACCTTATCTTAAAGCTTATGGGCAAAAAACAGGACGAAGAGCCTTTCAAAGAGATATGCGAGGACTGCGACTGCGAACACCACAGTATTTTGCACTCGGCACTTCACCACACTGTAAGCATAATACTTTTTATATTTGCGGTAAACCTTATTCTCGGTGCGGTAATGGAGTTTGCAGGTGAGGACACTGTTAAGACCCTGCTTATGTCTGACAGTATAGTTCAGCCGTTCATAGCAGGCATTATAGGCTTTATCCCGAACTGTGCGGCTTCTGTTGTTCTCACTCAGCTTTATATCGAGGGCGTTGTGAGCTTCGGCTCGCTTATCGCAGGACTTTGCACAGGGGCAGGCGTAGGACTTCTGGTGCTTTTCAAGACCAACAAGCACAACATGAAAGAGAATTTCGCCATAATGGGAATACTTTATGTTTTCGGTGTGGCAGCAGGCTTTGTGGCAAGTCTGTTCTAAAATATGACAGACAGATAAAAGGAGCAATTCGCAATGAACTGCTCCTTTTTGTTTGCAAAAATTCTTCGTATGTACAATGGGCTGTGATAGGCGGGCGACCAAAGGTTGCCACCACACTACATCATATCCTCAATAAGGTAAGGCAGGCTTATGCGGAAGCAAACGCCGCCTTTTTTCATATCGTTTTCTACCTCTATGCTTCCCTCGGAAAGCTCGATTATCCTTTTTACAAGTGCAAGTCCAAGACCGTTGCCCTCTGTTGCACGGGAGCGGTCGCCCTGATAGAACTTATCAAATATCTTCGCCTTTACGTCAGGAGCGATAGACGGACCGTTGTCCCATATCTCCGCTGAAATATTCTTCTCGTTGCGGAAAAGCTTCACGCTTATCTTTCCGCCCTCCGGAGTGAACTTGATAGCGTTGTTGATGATGTTCTGCCATATCTGTGCCATAAGCTCCTCACTGCCCACATACATGATATCCTCAAGGTCGATATCAAGGTCGATTTTTTTCTTCGACCACTCAGGTTCAAGCACAAGAAGTATTTTTCTTATCTGCTCGTCAAGAGAAAATCTTGTCTTTTTGCCCACTGTTTTCTGATTTTCAAGCTTTGTGAGCCTCAAAATATTTGACGAAAGCTTTGAAAGCCGTGATGTTTCGTCGATTATTATCTGCGTGTATTCCTCACGCTCCTGCTCGGTTATATCGTCAGATTGCAGAAGCTTTGCAAAGCCCTGTATGGAAGCCAGCGGCGTTTTGAACTCGTGGGAAACGTTTGAGATAAAGTCACCTCTCAGCGTTTCCGTGCCTGCAAGCTCCTCAGCCATTTTGTTAAAGTTCTGCGCAAGTATACTGTATTCAGGATCAGACGGCTCTCTTACTCTTACCTTAAAATTGCCCTTTGCTATCTCAGCCGCCGCCGCACTAAGATCTCGTATAGGCTGTATAATGCTTCGGCTCATGAACGCTGTTATAATAGTACCGATAACGATACAGACCATAAAAGCTATGATGACAACAAGATTTACTACCCAGTAAACGCTGTCGCTTGAAAAGCTGTCTATGATAACGAACTTATCATAGACCTGGGAGATTATAGTTGCGTTAGGCACAACACCCTCTGAGGACACATAATATCCCTTATGCACGATATCTGCAAAATGGTCGTGTACTCTTGAATCGTTTTTATCCACCACTGACAGACTATAGGCTGAATTGTTCACAATGGAAACTATCTCGTCCACAGTGAAGCCGCCCTTTTCTTCAAGCTGATCCATTGCCATGGAAAGCTCCACCAACTGCTGTTCGGCATTGCTTTTCATTACAGGACTGCACACCATTACAAGCACTGACACCGATATAGAAGCCGACACCAGCATCACAAAGAAAAACATAAGAGTCAGCTTGAACTGCAAACTTGTTTTATTTTTGGCCTTTTTCTTATCCAAACCCCTCACCCCTCAGGCTTATCTATCACTGCTTTTTCACAGCCTTATAGCCAAGTCCACGAACCGTGACAATATCGAATGACTCACAGCTTCCGTAACGCTCTCTCAGCCTTTTAACGTGAACGTCAACAGTACGCTCATCAACGTCCTTATCCATGCCCCAAAGCTCGTCAAGGAGCTGGCGGCGTGTGAATATCTTGTCAGGGTAGCTGAGCAGTTTAAAAAGCAGTTTGAACTCCATTTGCGGTATAGTTTCCGCCGCACCGCCGTCAACCGCCACGCTCATAGCGTCATAATCAAGCACGCAGTTTCCCACAGTAAGAGAATGTTCCGACGCCATTTTTGAACGCCTTAAAAGCGCACCCACACGGAGTATCATCTCATTTATATCAATAGGCTTTACCATATAATCGTCTGTGCCGGCAGAAAAGCCCTCCTGCTTGTCCTCGAGGTCTCCTTTGCGGTGACCATAAGTATAGGCAAGTTGAAATCAGCCTTTCTAAGCTGTCTTGTAAGCTCATAGCCGTCCATATTCGGCATCATTATATCTGAAATTATAAGGTCTATATTCGTCTTTTCAAGAACGTCCAAAGCCTCCAGACCGTCATTTGCAAGAAAAGTCACATAGCCATGCTGTTTAAGTGCGGCAGACATGAGCTTTCTAAGGCTTGCGTCGTCCTCCACCACAAGTATCTGAAACATAAAATATCCTCCCTCGTAAAAAAAAATCCCCAATAATGACATTATAGCTTATAATTGTGAACTGGTGATTAACATTTATTTTTTTCAAAAAACTCTCCGAAATCCCCTGAAAATTCATATTCGGTTCACACAGAACTGGTATTATATAATCACAGCAGAAGATACAAAAAAGCTTTGGTAATTGGTAAAACTTAAAGTCAGGTTTTTATCTTCTTTCCCTCTGCGATTCCCCAAGTCGCTGATACATTTCCTCGTCTTTAGGTTTTACCAAATACCAAAGAATCCCTTTCATAATTCTATAAAAATTAATGCTCATTTCAGCCGATGGAAGTGGGTATTAATTTTTTTATTGCTCTTTTAAGACAAGATACGACAAAAAAACCGCAGAAGCCATATAAAATGACCTCTGCGGATATTTTTTTGCCTTTATTAGCCGTCAGCTGCAAAGCTTTTCACGAAGCTCAGCCGCCTTTCCAAGAAGCGCACAGATGTAGCTGTCCACATCAGGCTTTGCAAAGCCGCCAAGCGCTGAACCTTTAAGCTTTCGCTGACCTGTTTCTCCGGGAATAACAAAGTTATCACCGTTCTTTTTCTTTTCGATAGCCGACTCCAGCATATAGATCTCGCTTGTTATGGTGTCGATATATTTTAATGTATCAAGCTTATCATAGCCGCCAAAAAAACACGTTTTCAGACTATCCATTATTCTTCCCCCTGCCTTACCGCTGTTTTGTACAGCAATTGTTATCAAAGCCTACAATCTTTATTTGATTTAATTATATCACAAATACTTAGCTTTGTCAATAGGTTTGAAAATGAATGTTCACATTTAAGTAATTTTATATGAATTTTTGTGGCATTTTATGTTAAATAATTATAGATATAAAAAACGCAGCCCTTGCAGACTGCGTTTTTACGTTATATAAGTCTTTTTATTATAGTGATGTTGTTGTATCTTGAAAAATACTCAACATTTGAAATAACGATACCAGTGGCAGTGTTCTGGGCGTGTACCATTTTGCCGTCGCCGATATAGATAGCAACATGGTAAATACTTGAGATCGACGCTCCGCCAAAGAAGATAACGTCGCCCTTCTTCATGTTGTTATATGAAACTGTAGTGCCGTATAAAGCCTGCGAAGCCGCATAGTGCGGAAGATTTATTCCCACTTGTGCGAACGAGAGCATCACAAGACCCGAACAATCCGTTGCACCAAACTGTGAACCGCCCCATACATACGCTCCGCCCACCATGCTTTTGGCATATGAAACAACAGTGTCTATTTTAGAACTGCTTGAATAATCAGGCTTAGGTGCAGGCGCTGCTGTTGTTGTGGTAGTGGTCTTTTTGCTTGTTTCAGGCTTTGGCTTAGCTGTTTCCTGCGGAGTTGTGGTAGTCTGAACCGTAGTTTCGTCAGGCTTTTCCGTCTGAGCCGGCTTCTTCGTGGTGGTGGTCTTTTCACCGCTGTTGCCACTCTTTTTGGTGGTGGTAGTCTTTTTCTTGGTGGTGGTCGCAGTCGTGGTGGTATTCGCCTTTGAGGACACCTCCGAATACTTATTGTCCACCTGCTGTGACTTATTTTCAAGGTTGCTCTTATCGTTCTTTATCTGCTCGATAAGCTTGCCCGACTCCTGCTCCATTTTCAGAAGCTCCGCCTGCTCGCCCGCCAAAGTTTTCTGCTCCTTGGCATATTCCTCAGCCTTTGCTTTTAGCTGTTTTATCTGCTCATCAAGCTCCGCCTTGGTCTTTTCAAGCTTTTTATACTGATCCAAAAGCTCGTTAAGCTCGTCATTATCGTGCTTTGCAACTCTCGTCACAAGCTCTATCCTCATAAGAACGTCATAAAAATCAGATGAATTTATCAGCACGTTCGTGTACGAATCTGCTCCGCCTGCAACATACATTGCACGAATACGCTCCATAAAATCGTCCTTGCCCTCGTTTATTGCAGTTTCCTGCAAGTCAAGGCTGTGCTGAGTGTCAAGCTGTTTGCCGTCAAGCTCTGCCATTTGATCTTCAAGCTCAGAGGAATATTTCTCTGAATTTGCTATCTTTTTCTGTATGGACTTATATTTTTTCTTTATAGCCTCAAGGTTGTCCTGCTCGTCGGCAAGCTTTTTGTCAGCGTCAGCTATCTGCTTATCAAGCTCCTGCTGTTGCTTTTTTAGCTCTTCAAGCTGACTGCTGTATGTATCGTTATCCGCCATTACGACATCTTTCACACTGTTGTCAGAAAAACCAAAGGCGGCAAAAGCTATGCACAGAGCCATACAGCCTGCGGCTATTCTTTTCATGGGGTAAATTTTTTTCATAATATCAGTTCTCCAAAATATAAGCGTATTATATATTTTTCACGCTGTAACGTTTATGTAGTCCCTTTTATTATAACGCAAAACCCCGTTCTTGTCAAGAAACCAACCGCTAAAAGCCGTATTTTCGGCATTTTAAGACAATTCGCCACACATATTTTGTGCGTTATTGCACCTATTCTCCTCCGAACATCTCACCCAAGGTCTTTCCTATAAGCTCGCCTGTATACTGTGCCTGAGTGATAGAATTGCCGTGGCTTCCCACCTCTATAAGAAGCGAGCCGGTGGTCAAATCCTGATTATAGTGGCGATAGTCGAAAAGTACAGGCCGTGTAAGCCCCTGCCAATCGCTCTCCAAAGCCGACTGCAAGGCACAGGCAAAGTGAAAATTCTTCATATAGTCAGGCATACCCATAGTGCCGTCATCACACCCTGATATTATCATAAGCTGAGCCGCTTCCCTGCCCTCTATCTCCGCCACAGGCGCGAGCCTTGTGCCGTCCTCACGTTCTATGCCGTCACGGTGAACGTCAAGGCATACCTTTATAGAGGGGTACTCCTCCAATATCTGCTTTACCGCCATTCGGCTTGAATCGTAAGAGCCGTCATAGCTGGGATAATCATGCACAAGTGTATCGTGGATATACGCAACGCCTGCTTTGTCAAGCTGTTCGCATATCTTGTCCCCTACCGACAGCATATTCATTTCAGGGTCGGTGGTCTTACAGGAAAAGGAGCTGTCATAGTGGTCTTTGTCTGTGGGCTCAAAGCTTTCCGTGGCATGGGTATGATAAATAAGTATCTGCGGCTCAGAGGAATTTCCGTCTATTTGAAAATCATATGGCTTTGAGCTTTCCTCATAAAGCTCATCATTTGAAAGGTCAGTGCAGTTTCTCACCTGACCGCCGCCGTCAAGGTCGAAATACTGCTCGCCGTCATATCTGCCGTAGGTGTATTTTTCTATAACACCGTCATTCCCCTCCATGCTTGCAGGATATGGTATCTTGTCCGTCACGTCCTGAGCAGGCAAAGGACTTGGCACTTCTGAGCTTTTTGAGGGCGTTTGCTTCTCCTGTGGTGCCATATCCATATCCCATATGCTGTGCTTTGACACCACTGCCGCTTCAAGCTTGTTTGATACCACAGGCTTTGATGCCGTGTCCGTTTCACTTTCCATAGCGAAATAAGGCTTGTATTCTCCCATAGCCACCCCTGCCGCCGCAGCCGCCACCCTGCCGAACCTGCTTGCAGATCTTGCATAAAGCCATATCCCCGTGGGCATAACGAACGCCACAATTATAACTGCAACACAACGCAGGCAGACTTTCTTTATATCCAATGCCGTCACTCCCGTATACATCTTAGTATTATAATGTATATGCAGGACGAGCCGTCATATTACCTGCCCAGCTTCACCTTAACAGGCTTGCCCACTGTCATAGAGTCATGGGTCACGTTGCAGTCATAGCATAGTATCTTCACGCCCTTTCGGGAAGCTTTCTCCAAAGCCTCTCCGAACTCAGGGTGAGTGTCATAATTTGGAGTGAAATATTTCACATCGCTCATCTGAACGAGTATCATTATATAAGACTCATACCCCTCATCAAGGCAGTGAGAAAGCTCCTCTATATGCTTCACCCCACGGAGGGTAGGAGCGTCAGGGAAAAGCACAACGCCGTCTTTCTCCAGCGTACAGCCCTTTACCTCCATGAAGATTTTCCTATCCTGCGACTCTAAGTAAAAATCAAAGCGTGAATTGCCGTATTTCTTTTCGGGATAGACCGAGAAGCCCTCGCCAAAGGGTCTGTTCTCTCTCAGCCACTCCCCTACCGCCTTATTCGGGGCTTGGCTGTCCATGTTTATGAGCCTGTCACCTTTTTCCACAGCCACAAGGTCAAAAGCGGTCTTTCTCGATTCGCTGTCTGAATGCTCAAGCCAAACAGTACACCCCTCCACCAAAAGCTCTTTGCATCTTCCCGTATTTTTCACATGGCAGACCTCAGACTTGCCGTCTATCTCAACGTTGGCGATAAATCTGTTCGGTCTTGATAGAAATTTGCCTTTATGTATATTATCGTATCTCATAATTCGCTCCTTTTATTCTTACTATTCACATTATACCACAAATATGTTTGATTATAAATACCTAAATCATGCTTTCTTAGCTTTGCTGATTTGTGATTCGATACGAAAAGGGAAAAATATTTCACAAAATCTATTGACGTTATTTGTGAAATATGTTATAGTTTTGAGTATAGGTTATATAACAATAATAATTTATTAAAATTTTAGAAAGAGGTATTTATAATGAAAAAAATAACTGCACTTCTCGTTTCTCTTATCATGTCATGCGCAGTAATGGCAGGCTGTTCTGACAGCAGTTCTTCAAGCTCATCAAAAGCAGACAGCACATCAAAGGCAGAAACAAGCGCAGCCGCTGACGAGTCAACTGCTTCAGAAGCAGGCACAGCCACAGATCTCGAGGATACTCTCACAGCGCAGTATACAAAGAAGATACAGGGCGAGAGCCTTGCTATCGACATGACAGTGGCAAGCGAATATGACAATTCATCAGCCGTTGTTGAGATAGCAGGCGGCAATATGCACATGAAAATGAACTTTATGGGCGTGGATATGGACATCTATAGTATCGACGGAGTTATGTACACACTTGACAGCGAGTCAAAAACGTATTACACTGTTGATATGGAAGAATCTATCGACGACTTCAAGAGCGAAATAGGCTACGGCATTAACGACAGCTACAAGTTCATAAGCTCTGAAACAACTGACGACGGTCTTATCTGCGAAACTTTTGAAAACACAGAAGATCCTGATATCGAGCTTGAATCAGGCGTAACTCTCGACACAAGCGATTCTGACGATCATTCTTTCACAACAACATTCAAGTATTACTTCAATGCTGACACAAAGGATATTGTTAAGATAGAAACTATCTCTGACGGCTCAACAACTACTGTTACAGTAAACTCATTCACAACTGAAAACGTTGAAGTCAAACTCCCTGACGATTTTGACAGTTGGACAGAGCAGTCTTTCGATATGAGCACTGACGATATCCCTTATGACGCTGAACTCGATGTTGAGTCAGGCGCTGAGTCAGCCGAGTGATTCTTGTCATTTTTCGGAGGCAAAATATTATGAACAAGAAAATGGTAACTATTATTGCAGCTTTGGCAATGTGTACAGCAATGGCAGGCTGCACTGAGAACGATACTGCAAGCTCTTCAAAGGCTGAAACAACTACTACAACGACGGCTGCCGCAGAATCGGCTGCTCCTGTTGAAAGCACAGTAGACGAAAGCTCCGCTGACAGCACTTCCACAAACGCAGGCACAACAGATTATGACGTTGACGGTGATTTCAGAGCATTTGAGCAGCTCAAAGAAAAATATGCAGACGGCTACCTCGTTACCCTTGAGGGTCAGATGTCAAACAGCGGAACAAAATATACTATCTGCGTAAAGGACGGCAAGGCTTACGAGTCAAGCACAATACAGGGCATGAAGTCATATGCTGTTTACCCAGGCGACGGCAAGAAGTATAACGTTTCTGAGGCAACAACTACTTACTCGGTAGCTGATGCTGACGAGAACGCTTGGAAGGACTCTGACATTCTCTTCGGGGCGGCTCTCGATTTTGACCACGCATATATTGACGAAACAACAAACGTTGTTCACGAGTATTATAACCTCGACAGTGCCGTTGCAGGTGCTGAGGGTCAGATAGTTTACGGCTTTGACGGTGCTACATATGACCTTAAGCAGGTAGTTCTGCTCCCAGAGGGTGCTGACGAATCAAGTGCAGTTTACTTCACTGTAGATTCCATGGGCGAAGCAGACGACAGCCTGCTTGCTGTTCCTGATCTTTCTGCTTATACAAAAGAATAATTTTATCTGATCTTTTTCCAACATCGGGCGGACAGACCACTGCGGTCTGCCCGCTTTTTTTGCATTTTCAGCAAAGCATTGTGCAATGTGACGGAAATGAGATTCAAATATTTTTGAAATTTGTGAGAAAAATAGTCTTAAACCACTTGACAAAATCGTCAAAAGGGTATAAACTATACTTAGCACTCAAGAAGAAAGAGTGCTAACACTTAAATGTAATAAGTGCTAACAAGAAGAACGGGTGGTGAGCAAATGGACGACCGCAAGCTGAAAATACTTTCAGCGGTAGTCAATGAATATATCGTAACAGGCGAGCCTGTAGGCTCAAAGGCGATAATGGCTCACGTCAAAGCGTCCTCAGCGACCATAAGAAATGAAATGGCAGAGCTTGAGAAGCAAGGCTATCTCGAACAGCCACACACCTCCGCAGGCAGAATACCAACATATAAGGGCTACAGGCTTTATGTTGACCAGCTTATGGAGCAAAACCAGCTTACAGCAAATGAAAAGAAGATGCTGGATTCAATGATACCGCAGGAATATGTCACAGAGGAAGACCTTGTGAACAAGGCTTCAATGGCATTGGCGGATCTTACGAAATGTGCGGCGGTGGTCGCAAACGCAACGCCAAAGTTCTCGCTTATCTCAAAGGTAGAGGTAATACCTACAGGAAAGAGAATGTACGTTATTTTGATGATAACGTCCAACGGCTCTATTAAGAATAAGGTTTGCCGATTGGAGTTCGACCTCAGTCAGGATCAGCTTGAGTTTTTTGATAACTTCGTAAAGGAAAATCTCAACGGCGTGCCTATCGACAGTCTTTCGGACGCTTATCTTGAAAAGCTCACAGAAGCAATGGGAACGTACATGATGACCCTTTCACCGCTTGTTTCCGAGATCATGAAGATGACAAAGGAAATGAGCAGCGTGTCTATCAAAGGTCAAAGCAATCTTCTCACCTGCAAGGACTTCAACCAAAATGAGATAATAAGCTTTCTCGATAATCAGAAGGAGCTTAAAGGATTTATTGACGAAACGTTCTCAGGGCTTCACGTTATGTTCTCCCCTGAGCGTGACGGGTTTGTTATCCACAACTCCTCTATTATAACAGCTCCGTTCTCAAAGGACGGCAAAACAGCAGGTGCGCTGGGGCTTATAGGTCCTATGAGGCTCGACTATGCGAAGTTTATCCCATATCTCGAGTATTTCACAGGGAAGATATCGGAAATGATATCCGAAAAGCCACAAGAGCAAAACAAAGAAGATGACGAAAATGAATAAAAAGGAAGGCAGGCGGCGTAAATTGAGTAAGGAAACTGAAAAGGACACCGAGCTTGAAAAAGAGGAAAACACCTCTGCTGAAAGCGAAGAAGTAGAAGAAGCGGCGGATACCGCAGAAAATGCCACTGAGGATACAGAGAAAAAGGCGGAGGAAAGCGAAACAGAAAAGCTGAAAAAAGAGCTTGCCGAGGCTAATGACAAGTATCTCAGACTTATGGCTGAATATGATAACTTCAGGAAAAGAAGCGCAAAGGAAAGACTGGAGCTACAGACACAGCAAAGGGAAATGTGATAAACGGCTTCCTGCCGGTGTTTGACAACTTTGAAAGAGCGTTAGGCACAGAAACTCAGGACGCAGTTTATAAACAGGGTGTTGAAATGATCTTCAATCAGTTCAGCGACGCACTTAAAAAGCTCAACGTCGAGGTAATGGAGCTTGCGGGCAAGGAATTTGACCCGAACGTTGCAACGGCAGTCAGCACAGTTGACGACCCTGACCTCGGTGAAAATATTGTGGCGCAGGTGCTTCAAAACGGCTACACCATAGGCGGCAAGGTCATAAGACACGCAATGGTAATAGTAGCAAATCCATAAACAAAGACATCGGGACTAAAGGTCTTGATATAAATTAAGTAAATTTTGAAAGGACTTGATCTTATGAGCAAAATCATCGGTATAGATTTAGGTACAACAAACTCTTGTGTAGCAGTTATGGAGGGCGGCGAAGCCGTTGTTATCCCTAACAGCGAGGGTGCAAGAACAACTCCGTCAGTAGTTGGCGTTTCAAAGAACGGCGACAGACTTATCGGTCAGGTAGCAAAAAGACAGGCTGTTACAAACTATGACAACACTGTAATTTCTATCAAAAGACATATGGGCTCTGACTACAAGGCTCACATGGGCGGCAAGGATTACACTCCACAGGAAATTTCAGCTATGATACTTCAGAAGCTGAAATCTGACGCAGAAGCTTATCTGGGTGAAAAGGTAACAGAGGCTGTTATCACAGTTCCTGCTTACTTCACAGACGCACAAAGACAGGCTACTAAGGACGCTGGTCAGATCGCAGGTCTGACAGTAAAGAGAATAATCAACGAGCCAACAGCCGCTGCACTTTCTTACGGTATCGATAAGGAAGATGATCAGAAGGTCATGGTTTATGACCTTGGCGGCGGTACATTCGATGTATCTATCATCGAAATGGGCGACGGTGTTACGGAAGTTCTTGCTACAGCAGGTAACAACCACCTGGGCGGCGACGACTTCGACCAGAGAATTATAGATTGGATGATCACAGAGTTCAAGAAGACTGAGGGCGTTGACCTCTCAGGCGATAAAATGGCAATGCAGAGACTCAAGGAAGCCGCTGAAAAGGCTAAGATAGAGCTTTCTTCTACTGCTTCATCAACTATCTCTCTCCCATTCATCACAGCAGACGCTACAGGTCCAAAGCATCTTGAAATGACACTTACACAGGCTAAGTTCAACGAAATGACAGCTGACCTTGTTGAATCAACAATGGGACCAGTTCGTCAGGCACTTTCAGACTCAGGTCTGTCAGCTAACGACCTCCAGAAAGTCCTTATGGTCGGCGGTTCTTCAAGAATACCAGCCGTTCAGGAAGCTGTTAAGAAATTCCTTGGCAAAGAGCCATTCAAGGGCATCAACCCGGATGAGTGCGTAGCACTTGGCGCTGCATATCAGGGCGGTGTACTCGCAGGCGACGTTAAGGACGGTCTGCTCCTCCTCGATGTAACTCCACTGTCACTTGGTCTTGAAACAATGGGCGGTATCTGCACAAAGATCATCGAGAGAAACACAACTATACCTACAAAGAAGTCACAGATATTCTCAACTGCCGCTGATAATCAGTCAGCCGTTGATATCAACGTACTTCAGGGTGAGCGTGAGTTCGCAAAGGACAACAAGCAGCTCGGTATGTTCAGACTTGACGGAATCGCTCCTGCTCCAAGAGGCGTTCCACAGATCGAGGTAACATTCGATATCGACGCTAACGGTATCGTACACGTTTCCGCTAAGGATCTTGGCACAGGCAAGGAGCAGAACATCACTATCACTTCTTCAACAAATATGTCTAAGGACGATATAGATAAGGCTGTCAAGGAGCTGAGGCATATGCAGCAGAGGACGCTAAGAAGAAAGAGGACGTTGACGCTAGAAACGCTGCTGACCAGCTTTGCTTCCAGGCTGAAAAGTCACTGGGCGAGTTCGGTGACAAGGTAGACGCTGCTGACAAGTCAGCTTGTCAGGCTAAGATAGACGCTCTTAAGGAAGCCCTCAAGGGTACTGATATCGAGGCTATCAAGGCTAAGCACAAGGAGCTTGAGGAAACATTCCAGGGCGTTGCAACTAAGGTATATCAGCAGGCTGCACAGGCACAGCAGGCAGCAGGCGGTGCCGCAGGCTTTGACCCTAACAACATGGGCGGAGCAAATGGCGGCAGCAACGGCGGCGCTTCAAACAACGGCGGCGACGATGTTATAGACGCTGAATTTACTGACGCAGAATAAATCATAACGGCTGCCTCTGCTCCGATTTTCCGAGCAGGGGCTATTGCCGTATTAAAAGGCTGTGTGAAAAGCGTGAAAGGACTATACTTACAAAAAGGAGGCAAGCCCATGCCCCAAGACTTTCACGATCTGCAGCTTACAGAGCATGGGCGTTTATATGGCTGAAAAAAGAGATTACTATGAAGTGCTTGGCGTTTCTAAAACTGCCACAGACGATGAATTAAAAAAGGCATTCCGTAAGCTTGCAAAGCAGTATCACCCTGACCTTCACCCCGGCGACAAAGCGTGCGAGGAAAAGTTCAAGGAAGTAAATGAAGCTTATGAAGTGCTTTCAGATAAAGATAAAAGAGCAAGATATGACCAGTTTGGTCACGCAGGCGTAGACCCGAACTACGGTGCAGGCGGTGGAGCAGGTGCAGGAGGCTTCGGCGGATTTGGCGATATGGGCGATATTTTCGATTCCATTTTCGGTGGATTTGGCGGAGGCTTTGGTGGCGGACGTTCTGCTAACCCTAACGCACCAAGACGTGGCGAGGATATAAGAGCGAACGTTGTTCTTGACTTCATGGAAGCCTGCAAGGGCAAGACCGTGAAAATTCGCATAAACAGAGCCGAAAAATGTCCTGACTGTCACGGCACAGGCGCAGCCGCAGGTTCTTCGCCTAAGACCTGTCCTGACTGCCACGGCACCGGTACAGTAAGGATAACACAGAGAACGCCTTTCGGAAACATCGCTCAGACCACGACTTGCAGTCGCTGTGGCGGTAAGGGTCAGATAATCGACAACCCTTGCCATACCTGCAACGGTCAGGGCAGAGTAAAGAAGGTATCTGAAAAGGAGATAAACGTTCCTGCCGGCATCGACGATGGTCAGACACTTAGAGTAGGCGGTGAGGGCAACTGCGGTATAAACGGAGGTCCTAACGGTGACCTGCACATCAACATTACAGTTCGACCTGACCCTATTTTCGAGCGTGACGGCTATGATGTGTGGACAGAGATACCGCTTACTTATGCACAGGCTACTCTCGGTGACGAGATAACAGTTCCTACAGTTGACGGCAGGGTAAAATACACAGTGCCGGAGGGTACACAGACAGGCACAGTGTTCCGTCTGAGAGGCAAGGGCATAAAGAAGGTAAACAGAAACGACCACGGCGACCACTACGTTCGTGTAACAGTTGAAGTTCCACGCAATCTAACCAAAGAGCAGAAAGAAAAGCTCCGTGACTACGAAAAGTCCCTCGGTGAAAAGAACTACGCAAAGCGCAAAACATTCTTTGACAAGCTCAAAGACAAATTCAAATAACAAAAAGGAGAACGGCACAAGCTGTTCTCCTTTTTGTTTGCAATAAAAAATGCCGCAGGAAGACCCACGGCAATTATCATCTTATCAAGCCATACCTGTGTGCTTTTTGATAGCCGCAAAGGACTCCGCACTGATAACGTGTTCCATACGGCAAGCGTCCTCTACTGCAACTTTCTCGTCAACACCAAGCTTTATGAGCCACTGTGAAAGCAACGTATGACGCTCATACATTTTCTCGGCTATCTCCAAGCCCTTGTCTGTCAAACGAATATAACCGTCCTTGTCGACAGTTATATAGCCGTTCTCACGGAGATTTTTCATTGCCACACTTACGCTCGGCTTTGAAAACTCAAGTTCGTTTACTATATCTATGCTTCTTACCTCGCCTTTGCCCTTGCGCTGGCTAAGAATAAGTATCGTTTCGAGATAATTTTCAGCTGATTCTCTTATCTGCATTATAACGTCCCTCCCTAGAACAAGTTTGTCATCAGGTCATTACGACTATTATATCACATTTCAAACCGCATTTCAAGTGCAAGCACGCTTTTTCAGCAATTTCGATAAACTTTACATCAATGAATTGTGTTGATATACAAAGGCACTGCTCACAAAAAGCAGTGCCTTTAAAGCTGTCTGTTATTTACTGTATACCGCACTCGTCATAGTCTTTCCACTTTTCGGCATACTCCTTATCCTCAAAATATTTGTATACAAAAAGCGCAGTTGACGCAACAACAAGTATCATCGCACCCATTAAAGTCCAGAACGACTTTTTTCTTGAATAGTTTGACATAACAAAACTTCCTTTCTTTCGCAATAGCATACAAAAACCTGCGGCTATCGCTCATAGCTTTGTTATAATTATACTACACAATGCTCTTTCTGTCAATTATTTTCACAGGATTTTCAGATATATTTTTCCGAGTAAAAGTGCAGAAATTCCTCAAGGCAAAGCCCGCCTGCGGCAATGATACGAGCGGCTTCGACGCCCACATAACGATAATGCCACGGCTCAAAATCAATGCCGGTCATCTGCTCTTTAAGGCGAGGATAGCGAAGGATAAAGCCGAAATCTGCGGCATTTGCACAAAGCCACCGTGATTCAGGCGTCTTGTAAAAATCCTCGCTCACATCATTGTCACCCTCTCTGCCGAGATCCACAGCAAGCCCGGTGTTGTGTTCGCTTGACCCGGGGAGAGCGAGAGTTCTGCCCACCTTTTCCACAGCCTTTTCATAACTCAGACCGCCCCACATTTCGTGAGATACTTCACGTTCCCAAAGCATCTGCTGATATTCAAAAGAACGATAGGCAGAAATAATTTTCAGCTTTATGCCGTCAGCTTCCGCCTTTTTGAGCAGAAGCCTGAGCCTGTTTCCTGCCTGAGATTCCATAAACTTGCCGTTCACCTCTGTCAGCTCCACACGATCGTAAAATCCCATATCTATGGGATTGAATTTATCCACAAGCATAAGATAATCCATATACTGACCTCCTTGTCCTGTTGGGGAGAAATGTTTTAACTTAGTATATGCAGATGTGTGTGGAGAGTATACACGCTTAATGAGGAGTGAGGAATTAGGAATGAGGAATGAGGAATTAGCATAGCTGACCAAAGTTGTGCACAAGCACCTAGCGTAGCGATTTTACGGCATGGCAAACTCTCCCGAATATCCGCTTGTATTCAGAATTTGCATAATTTCAGCATTGTAGGGGCTGGCGCCCTCGACAGCCCGATATTTCTCGCCCATTGAATTGTTGAAAAATATCACACAATGTCACCCCAAAATAATTTGGCATCAAGGATATGGCAACCACAGCATCGCTCCCCTACACATTTCAAAAAGCAGTGCAAAATTACATCATATCACAAATTGCAGCGTAAAATGCCCGTCACGGCCAGTGACCTATATCCAGCACCCGTCAACTCTAACGACCTGCCCGTGAATGTAATCTGCTCCCTCCCCACTGAGAAAACGCACAACATTCGCCACATCTCTCGGCTTGCCTATCCTGCCTGCCGGTATGTCATCAACTATCACACGAACATCTTCCTCCGTCAGCTCGCCGTTCATTTTCGTGTCTATCATCGCAGTACGCAGTTCACCCTTATACCGCTTATAGCAACTTCCCTCGCCAACGCCTTCGTAAATCCTATAAGCCCAGCCTTTGCCGCCGAGTATGCAACCTCGCATGAAGCTCCCTTTTCGCCCCATACGGAGGTTATATTTATCACATTTCCGCTGTGTTCTCTTATCATCTCAGGAAGCACCGCTCTGCTCATACGCATTGCGCCAAGCAGATTCACGTTCATCATCTCCCATAGCTTCTCGTCAGTCATGTCAGTGAAAAGCTCTATATCCGCTGTGCCTGCGTTGTTTACAAGAAGCGTCACCATACCAAAACTGTCCCTGACTTCCGCCACGCATTTATCTATACTGTCCTTGTCGCCAATGTCGCAGTAAAAAACCTCTGCACATAAGCCACGCTCTTTAAGCTCAGATACCAACGCTTCCGCCGCCGCTCTGCCATTCTTGTAGCATACAGCCACCTGCCAGCCGTCCTCAGCAAGCACCCTGCATATCTCCGAGCCTATCCCACCAGAGCCACCTGTTACCAATGCTGTCTTTTTCATAAAAATACCCCCCGCAGATCATGATATACTGTAATTATATCACACCTGCGGAGGTTTTTCAACGGCTACTTTTCGTTCTCGTCTACCCATTTTCTCGCCCAGCCTGCATTCTGCTCCTGACGATTGTATACTCTGCCGTTTGGCGCAGTGTAGTTGTCCGTCACAACATATTCCTGACCTGCCGAGATAACGTCATGGGGCTTGTATACCTTTGTTCCGTCTGTCGCCTGTGGGAAACGGCTCTTGTCACGCTTTTTCATGGCTATCACTCTCCTTTTTATGTTATTATCCTGCCCGAAGCTTTTGTGATTATCAGATGAAAAATCTGCATAACAGTTGAAAATATCACGATAACGTGGTATAATCATCTTATACTATTTTTATCGGGAGTATTAAAATGGAAAAATACAACAAACAAAAAGCTATACTCACCGCACTGCTGAAATGGGTGGAAACAGAATTCTTCGGAATTTTCGTATTTCTCTTTTTTATCGCAGTTGCAAAGCCTTTCGGTGCATTGGCAAATATAATTTTCGGCCTTACAGGACTTCTCACAGTGGTCTGCCTTATGGCTGACTTTGGTCTGAAACAGGGAGAGGAAGCCAGAAATAAGGTCACATTCCACGGTGAAAAGGATTGCCCTAACTATGGCTTCACACTTGGTCTTATTGCAAGCATACCATGCTACATAACAATGATACTGCTGATGATATCAAAATTCAGCGGTTCGTTCAACTTCATGCCTGCCTATAAGCTTCTCGACGCCTGCTTCTATCCTCTTATAGATTGGGCTGCCCACTCTGCCGACGTGAAAGATATGTCCCCATTTGTTTTCATCATGACCGCCATATTCCCACTACTCTATCCATTTGCCACATGGATAGGCTTCAAAATATCCTACAAGCAGATAGACGTAAAAGAGCGTGTGGTCTACAAGCACAAATAAAATCAAGCCTGCCGTATCAGTCCGATACGACAGGCTTTTATCTTTTTATCGAAAAAACTCAGTTCTCCACTACGCATTAAACTATTTCATTACTGAAAATCTATCTCTATATCTTTTAGCGTCACATAGTTTACTACATTGCAGTTTTTATCGTTTGAAATGTTTGCGATAAGCGTTATCTTTGCCGTGCCTTTCACATAGTCGGCACCAATATCCGTCTTGTAGTCCTCCGTGTAGCTCTCTCCGGCTTTGAGCAAAGTGTTCATGGTGTTTCTGTCGCCATTTTCGCCATAGCTCGTGGAATTGCCCTTACTGTCCTCTGTGGTGATATACTGGTCAGTCGTGAAGTCAAGCACCATGTCCTTGTCCCAGTTGTTTGTGTAGGTAATATGGCTTATGAACTCGCCTCCGCTTACCTCATAGGAGTATTTCGCCGTGAGCCTGCCGTCCTTTGTTGTAAAGGTATTGTCCCCAACGTCCTCAAAATAGTCGATATATCCAATATCAGCTTCGTCAGCCATATCAGAATCGTCCTTGGCGACAGAAGTCACTGCTTTCTCACTAGGGTCAACATCGCCAGCGACCTCAGCGTTTTTCTTTTCGTCAGTGTATTCGCAGTTCTCATTGAGCCAGTTTTCAAGCTTTTCTGCCTTTTCACCGCCTATATCAAATTTTAATACATCTCCTGCAAAAAGCTGAACATACAGATCTCCGTTAGCAGTAAAATAAGCCGTACCGTTGACGTCAAGTCTTTCTACATAGAAACTTATTGTTATTCCGCCCTCAATGTAATATTCATCATCATTTGTTACCGACAAATTAATATCAGGGTCGCTCTCATAAGCGTCTCCCTCATATACCGCATTGTATGAACCATTATCGTCCTTTAACAGGTCAAGCAGCTTTGAGAGGTCGGTATTAGTATACTTTCTAAGCCTGCCCATTCCTGCATCATTGTAAGCATAGTCCACACGAGCCGTTTTTTCAAGACTTACGTCATTTATTATGTCATCAAGGGTCATATCGGTCTTGCAATCAGGTGAGTATTTCCAATCATCATACCACGCCACAGAGCCGTCATCAAAGACCACCGCCAAATAAACGCTTGGTGACAAGTCCTTTATTGAATAAATATCCGCTTTTGTTGTTTCCTTTTTGTTTGTCTCATAGTTTTCCGTTTCAAGAGTCATGGTGGTGAGCTTGCTGTCAAGAAAAGACTTATCAACATGTCCCATTGAAACATATTCCACATCGTTATATTCAAACGTCTCATATTTTGCATTCATTGCATATTCGTCCCAAGGAACTCTATATGACACTGTTTCTTCCTCGTCTGCCATCTGCTGGTCAGCCGCAGACTTTGCCTTTATATCTCTGTCCGACCTGCCTGCAAACATCATAACACCCGTCGCTGCAGCGAAAACACCGCAGGCTGCAACTGCCGCCCACTTTTTCCACACTGTTTTTATCTTTACTCCGCTTCCGCTCTGCCGACACTCCTCGATAAAATGCTCGTCAGCATTTTCCAAAGCCTTGAAAATATCCTCTCCTGTTGTTTTCATAAAAGAACTCCCTCCTTTTCAAGCAAAGCCTTTAACTTATTTCTGCTTCTGAAAAGGCTCGCCTTAACTGTGTTCAGGTTCATAGCATACTTTTTTGATATCTCTTTTATAGGTACTGCAAACCAATATCGCTGGAGAAATATATTTCTGTCTCTCTCCTGCAACTCGCCAAGAAATTCGTTTATAAGCCCCTCAAGATGTCTGCCGTCGCAAAGACTCTCGGTGGTGTCATTGTCAGGTATGCACTCGTCAAGCTCCTCCAAGACCGCCGCTATCTCACCTTTTCCACGCTTAGCGGCCTTTGACGCACGATATCTGTCAAATGCGATATTTCTTGTTATCCGCCCGAAAAATGCCGACAGCATTCTGGGTTTCTGTGGCGGAATGGAGTTCCATGCCCTGAGCCAAGTTTCGTTCACGCACTCCTCCGTGTCCTCCCTGACTCCAAGAATATTGTAGCCCACAGAATAACAGTATCCGCCGTATTTCATATCCGATTGTGAGATAGCCTGCTGATCTCTGCTTTCATAAAGCTCGATTATCTTGCTGTCCTCCATTTTCCGCCCCCTATACAATATACTTCATTGAAAGTCCTTTCACCTGTAATGACGAGATGTCCGCCAAAAGGTTTTATGAAAACGCAAAATAATTATAACATATGATAAAAAATTATGCAACACAAAAACGACGTCCCATATCACTATGGAACGCCGTTTATATGAAGAATGATTTTATGACATTGTTTTATGACAACTCGTTAAGAAGATCCATGTACAATTCGTTGTAATCTGTTCTGTTATCCTTCAGGAATGCGATAGCCGCACGAGGGTGGCGGTTGAGCGCACCTGTGAGCATATAAGGCACGTCATAGCCCCACTGTGAACCCTTTGCCCTCTCCTCAGCAACGTACTTTTCAACAAATTTCAGTGTAGGAGTAAGCTTGTAGTTAGGGTTTCTCAGGAAGCTGAGCATCTGCTCCATAAAGCAGTTTCCTGCACCTCTGCCCATTCCGCTCATTGTGGCGTCAGCAAAGCTTGCGCCGTGAGAAATGCTCTCGATAGTGTTTGCAAAAGCGAGCTGCTGATTGTTGTGCATATGAACGCCCACCTTTTTGCCACTAGCCTCAGCCACCTCGCAATACTGCGCAGTAAGCCTTCTCACCTGCTCTGGGAAAAGTGAGCCGTAGCTGTCAACAAGATAGATAACGTCAACAGGGCTTTTTGCCACAAGGTCAAGAGCCTGTGCGATATCGTCCTCACGGCTTGCAGAAACAGCCATGATGTTGATAGTAGTTTCATAGCCCATATCGTGGCAGTAGTTTATCATCTCCAGCGCACCAGGCATCTGATGAGTGTACGTTGCGATCCTTATCATGTCGATAACGCTCTCGCTCTTTGGCAGGATATCCTTCTTGAAATCACATCTGCCAACGTCAGCCATAACAGAAAGCTTCAGAGGCTGTCATTCTCGCCCACGATAGCTCTGATATCTTCCTCATCACAGAACTTCCACTTACCGAACCCCTTGACGTCAAAAAGCTCCTTAGAAGCCTTGTAGCCGAACTCCATGTATTCAACGCCTGATTTTATATTAGTTTTATAGAGTTCTTTTACAAACTCGTCTGAAAATCCAAAATTATTTACAAGTCCTCCGTCACGGATAGTTGCGTCCAGAAGCTTTATATCAGGACGATATGACATAAGGTCACCTTTCTGATTTATCGTCTTTGCCTGATTTGCCATTGTGATTACTTCCTTTCCAAAAAACAGACCCTTACCATGCCTGTATAAAATTTATCACTTTAAAGATTTTATGCTTTTAAGCTTTTATGTATTAAAGTATAACACTATTTTTCTTCCCTGTCAATAGCCCCAAAGCCCTTTAAACACATTTTTTACATTTTAATAATATTTCTCGTCATTTTACACCCAACTTTTATATACTTCTCCCTATGAAGCTTCTACCCATTTGTAAAATTCGCCGAAAAATCATCATACGACTTGACAAATCAGACTTATAGTTGTATACTCTAAGTGTACTGCAACAGATAATACAGTTAGTACAGCAGAACAAATGAAACGAAACAACAAAATCGAAAGGAGGTATTCAAGGTGATAACGCTTGATCTTACAGGAAGAGCACCTATCTACGAACAGATATGCAGCCAGTTCTCAAGCCTTATATCAAAAGGCGTGCTGAAAGAAAACGATAAGCTACCAAGCTCAAGAATGTTGGCAAAGGAACTGGGTCTGAATCCAAACACAGTCGCCAAAGCCTATAGCAGACTTGAGCATGACGAAATAATCTATTCCGTGGCAGGAAAAGGCTGCTTTGTGGCAAAGCAGAAAGGCTCTATAGAGAAAAAATTACTGGAAGAATTTAAGCTCCATGCCGCCGCCGCAATGCAGGCAGGCATAAGCCTTGGATCGCTTACCTCCGTCCTTGAAGAACTGGCGGAGGAACAGAAAGAAAGGAGTGACAAAGAATGATAGAAATAAAAGACCTGTCACTTACATTCAAAAACGCAGACGAAGATCACGAGGCACTGAAAGCCGTCACCCTGGATATCCCCGAGGGCTGCATATACGGCTTTGTAGGCTCGAACGGAGCAGGCAAATCCACCCTGCTGCGTGTTATAAGCGGGATCTACCGCCCCGACAGCGGCAGCGTCACCATTGACAAAACAGAGGTCTATGACCGGCCGCAGGCTAAAGAGAACATCTTCTTTGTGAGCGACGAAACGGTGCAGTTTTCAAGACTGACAGTGAATGACCTGAAAAGCTTTTACCAAAGCAGCTACCCGACCTTTGACGACAAGGTGTTCGATGACCTTATCTCAAAGCTTGACCTGCCACGGAAGAAACCGCTGTCACAGTTTTCAAAGGGCATAAAAAGACAGGCTATCGTTGCGGCTGCACTTGCCTGCCGAACAAAGTATATCCTCCTTGACGAGGCTTTTGACGGCCTTGACCCTGCCATACGAAAGCTTATCCGCACAATGATAGTTGACGATATTTTCGACCGTGGTGCGACCCTTGTGGTGTCCTCCCACAACATCACCGAGATAGGCGAGCTTTGCGACAAAGCAATGCTCCTGCACAAAGGCGAAGTCATTTTTGCCAAGGATATCGATGATGTAAGAGAGGGCTTTGAAAAGGTGCAGATAGCCTTGCCTGAGGGCGAGCTTGACCGCTCCGCCATAGAAAACGCAGGCGTCGAAGTGCTCAGTTTCAAAAAACTCGGAAGAATTTCCACCGTTGTGGCAAAGGGCGAAAAAGCGGATATCACTGCAAAGCTTAAAAAGCTCTCCCCTGCCGTTTTGGAGCTTGTCCCTCTGACCCTTGAAGAGATTTTCATTTACGAAATGGAGGTGCGTGGATATGCTGTCAGCAGCGAAGAGGATAAGTAAGACCTCAAACCGTGATCTTAAAGCGAACAGTTTGTTTTTTATAATCACAAATCTGGTGCTTTTTGTAAATTACATCGTGCAGATGTCCATACGGAATTTTATTACTTACTACAATGAAAGCATAACGAACTATTATCAGGGCTATGACATTGCATACATTGGCGTTGCCGCTGTCGCACTGTGCGGAGTTTTCACTGTGTTCGCTCTTTTCCATGAGAGCTACAGCAAAAGTCACGCAGACCTTGCCTACTCACTGCCCGCAGGTGCAAAGGAACGCTTTTTCTCAAAGCTTTGCACACTTGTAAAGCTGCACATCTTGCCTGTAGTTTTTTGGAACATCATTCAGTTTATTTCCACTATCATAACCACCGATCTATCTTTGAAGATACTTGCAAGGTATGCCGCAGTGCTGTTTCTCACTGAGCTTTCTACCTGCCTGTTCGTTGACCTTGTTGTGATACTGTGTCTTGTCTGCTGCGGCAGGCTTGCGGAGGTCATATACACGGCTGTGATAATAACAGCCTGTGAGGCGATACTGCAAGGTGCATAGTTCTTTCATCTATCAGCATTTTCTCAACACGAGGCAGTGATGATATTGAAATCATTACAGATAAGTGGTTTGCGTGGAGTGCATTTCCTGCTTATCTTATGGATAACGGCTATTCAAACGCACTGGTTTTAATGCTCATGGGCAGCTCGCTGCTTTCGGCAGCACTCATATGCCTGCTGTATTTCATTTACAAAAAGCGTGACGGCAGAGCCACAGGCAAGCCATTTGTATTCACCGCTTTTCGTGAGATAGTTCTTATCCTCGGCATTGTGACCGTGACGACCTACGTTCTTTCCGATCCTGACAACATAGTTCTGCTGCCAGTGGTGCTACTGAGCTACCTTCTTATAAGGATATTCTCTGCAAAGAGCACCTTGACAATAGCGAAATTCGTAAAATGGATAGCAGTCTTTGCTGTATATATGATCATGATATTTGCCTTTAACTTCATTTCATATCTTTGCGACGGTTTCGCTGGCAAGCCTGACCTGTCAGTGCTCACCGACTATGACCACGTTTGGGTGTGGGTGCAGACAGACGAAGATATAATGACCTATACCTCAAGCTACAAAAACCCAGAAGGCAGAAAAACTCTCACTAAAGAGCAGGCTGAGCAGCTTACAGACATTTACATTAAAGCTCTGGACAGCCGTGAAAAGAGCTTTAGCGATTATATTGACTGTCTGAAACACCGCAACCTTGCAGGCAACTTCGCCTCAATAACTTTATACACCCGTAATTCGGACGATATTTACAGCGACAATAACAGCATCATTGATGTGATCGACATTGACGTCAGGCTGACAAAGAACAGTACCGAACAGGTGGCAGAAGAAATAAAAGCCCTTGATTTTATTTCACCGGAACAAATATCCTATCTTGAAACGAAAGAATTCTATCACTAACAAAAACCCCCTCAGAGCCACGCTCCAAGGGGGTTTTATCTTTCTGTTCTCTATTAATCCATGACCGCATTTGCAAGCATAAGCTTGATACGGTTCTCCTGATTGACCTTTGTCGCACCCGGGTCATAGTCGATAGCGACTATATTTGCGTCCGGATAAGCCTGCTTGATAGTCCTTGACATACCCTTTGCAACAATATGGTTAGGCAGACAGCCGAACGGCTGAGTGCAGATTATGTTCTTTGTGCCTGTTTCTGCAAGAGCCGCCATTTCCGCAGTGATAAGCCAGCCCTCGCCCATTTTTACACCCTGACTGATGTACTTATCAGCACACTTTCTAAGGTGTTCAAAATCATGAGGCGGCTGGAAAATGCCCTGTTCGTTGATGACCTTTATCTGCTGCTTCTGGAACTTGTAAAGCACATCATAACCAATGCCGTACATAAGAGTGCGGCTGGTTTTCTTGTCATAAAGCTTTTCGTCGTTGACAGCGTCCGACGCACAGTAAAGCACGAAGTCCAACAGTCCAGGCACGTTAGGCTCACAGCCCTCAGACAGCAGAAAATCGTTAAGGTGATTGTTCGCAAGGGGTGAATACTTAACGTATATCTCTCCCACGATACCCACCTTAGGCTTCTTCTCCTTTGTCCTTGGAAGCGCCGCAAAATCTTTCAGCATAGCGTTGTAAATGCTCTTTGTGTGCATATATCTGCTCGGGGTCGCAAACAGCTTTCCAAGCCTGTGCTGCCACCTTGCCAAAAGCTCGTCAGTAGAATTTTTCTCTATCTCGTAAGGCTTGCACTGATTGTACAAAAGCATGAGCATATCGCCGTAAAGTACCGCATAAATAAGCTTCATTGCAATTGCAGGGGTGATATCTATGGAGGCGTCCTTTTCAAGTCCGCTGAAATTCAGCGACAGAACAGGCACTTCAGGGAACTGCGTTGACAGCGCCTTTCTTATAAGGTGGATATAATTTGAAGCACGACAGCCGCCGCCCGTCTGTGACATAAGCAGAGCCGTGTGTTCAAGGTCGTACTTGCCGCTTTTGAGAGCGTCCATAAACTGTCCTATAACGAGCAGTGCAGGATAGCAAGCGTCATTATGTGTGTTTTTAAGTCCCTCGTCTATAACGTTTCGTGAGCAGTTTTGCAAAAGCTCCATGTTATAGCCGTATTTTTTGTATATCGCCATGATAAGCTTGAAGTGTATAGGAAGCATATCAGGTATAAGTATAGTGTATTCCTCACGTCTTGACTTGTCAAAATAAGACCTTTTTACTCTGTCCGAGCCTGCGTGTTTTATCTCCTTTTCAGCCATTACATTGCCTCCTTGTCCATTTTCTTTTCAGCATTTGCGCTGGCTTCTTTTTCCTCCAGTGCCGCCGCCAAAGACCTGAGTCTTATCTTAGCCGCACCGAGATTCGTTATCTCGTCTATCTTTAGCTGAGTGTAAAGCTTGCCCTTTTCTTCAAGTATAGCTCTTACCTCGTCTGTTGTAACAGCGTCGATACCACAGCCGAAGGATACAAGCTGAACGAGCTGCATATCATCATTCTCGCATACATACTCTGCCGCTCTGTAAAGCCTTGAGTGATAAGTCCACTGATTGAGTACGTCAAGTGCGGGTGTATCCACCTTCATTGCCACGCTGTCCTCAGTGATAACAGCAAAGCCAAGAGAAGCGATAAGCTATGTATGCCGTGGTTTATCTCAGGGTCGATGTGGTAAGGTCTGCCTGCCAGAACGATTATTTTCTGACCCTTCGCCCTTGCCTCAGCGATTATCTCCTGTGCCTTAGCCTCAATATCCCTATGGTATCTCACCTGCTCAGAATAAGCCTTGTTAAGCACTCCAAGCACCTGCTTTGCAGTGATGTTATACTTTGAAAGCGCTCTTGCCATTGCCTTTGCAACGTGCTTTTTGATGTTTATGTCAAGATAAGGCATGATAAAATTATCATCATTCAGCTTGTCATTGTTAGCCTTTAGAAGCTCAGGATAATAAGCAACAACAGGACAGTTATAGTGATTGTCCGACTGACCCTCGTCAGCATTGTAGCTCATGCAAGGATAGAATATAAAGTCCACGCCCTTGTCAAGGAGGCTCTCTATATGGCCGTGACAAAGCTTTGCAGGATAACATACTGTATCAGACGGAATAGTTTGCTGACCCTTGTAGTATGTATCTCTCGTTGACTCCTCAGACAGCACCACCTCAAAGCCAAGGCTTGTGAGCAGTGTTGAGAAAAACGGCATAAGGTCATAATAAGACAGCGCAAGCGGCAGACCTACCTTTGCAATAGGCTTTGCAGGCTTGTTATCAGCATAAGAGAGTATCTTGTTATACTTATACTCTATCATGTTCTCCGTTCTGTCGGTTATCTTTATGCCTGCACCCTTTTCACAGCGGTTTCCGGAAGTAAATCTTCTGCCGTCATTAAATTTTATTATAGTAAGGTTGCAGTGCGCACCACAGCCTCCGCACTGAACGGCCCTTGAATTGTAAGCAAATTCTTCAAGCTGAGCCTTTGTAAGAACGCCTGACTTGCCGTCCCTGCCCTGAGATTTTTCTTTTGCGAAAAGTGCACAGCCGAACGCACCCATAAGTCCCGCAATAGCAGGTCTTATAACGTTTCTGCCAAGCTCCATTTCAAATGACCTGAGCACAGCGTCGTTAAGGAACGTTCCGCCCTGAACGACTATATTCTTGCCAAGCTCGTCAATAGATTTTGCTCTTATTACCTTATAAACTGCGTTCTTGATGATAGACGAAGAAAGTCCTGCAGAGATATCCTCAACGGAAGCTCCGTCTTTCTGCGCCTGCTTTACAGATGAGTTCATGAACACTGTACATCTCGAGCCAAGCTCCACAGGTGCTTTTGCAAACAGACCGAGCCTTGCAAACTCTGCAATGTCATATCCCATTGCACCTGCAAAAGTCTGAATGAACGAGCCACAGCCTGATGAACAAGCCTCGTTGAGCATAATGCTGTCGATAGCGTTGTTTTTTATCTTGAAGCACTTGATATCCTGTCCGCCGATGTCGATGATAAAATCAACGTCAGGGCAGAAATAAGCCGCCGCCTTGTAGTGTGCAACAGTTTCAACTATACCATAGTCAACACCCAGACCTGCCTTTATAAGATCCTCACCGTAGCCTGTTACCGCAGAAGCTTTTATGTTAAGCTCAGGGGTAGCAAGGCTGTAGATCTCCTCAAGCTTGGAAGCGATTATATCCAGCGGCTGACCCTTGTTTGAGCAGTAGTGCTGATAAAGAAGCTTTCCGTCAGGTGTGATAAGCACAAGCTTTGTGGTTGTCGAGCCTGCGTCTATGCCAAGATAAGCGTCGCCCCTGTAAGTTCTGATGTCTTCATATTTAAGGTCAGACTTCTTGTGTCTTTCCACGAAAGCATTATATTCCTCACGGCTTGCAAACAGTGGCTTGCCTACCACGATATTGTCAGTAGCCTTTGCGTTCACTATCTTGTCGATAGCCTCATCTATAGTCATTTCCTCCGCCAGCGTGTCAGCATGAAGTGCCGCACCGAAAGCCATATAGCAGGAAGAATTTTCAGGAAGAATAGCGTGTTCCTCGTCGAGGTTCAGAGTAGTCCTGAAAGCCTTTCTCAGTGCACTGAGATATGTAAGCGGACCGCCAAGGAAAAGCACCTGACCGCCGATCTTTCTGCCCTGTGCCAGACCCGAAACTGTCTGGTCAACAACAGCCTGAAAAATAGACGCAGATATGTCCTCTTTTCTTGCACCCTGATTAAGAAGCGGCTGAATATCAGACTTTGCGAAAACACCACATCTTGAAGCGATAGGATAAGTCTTTTCAGCCTTAAGAGCAAGGTCGTTCATCTCGTCAGGGGTAACGCCCAAAAGTCCTGCCATCTGGTCGATAAAAGCGCCAGTTCCGCCTGCGCAGGAGCCGTTCATACGCTGTTCAACGCCCCCTGTGAGGAAGATTATCTTAGCGTCCTCACCGCCAAGCTCAACCACAACGTCAGCCTTTGGATACTTCTTGTTTACAGCGATAAAAGCAGAAAAGACCTCCTGCACGAAAGAGATCCCGCTTGCCTCAGCGATGCCAAGACCTGCCGAGCCTGTTATGGCTATCCTGAACTTGTCCTCAGGATAAAGCTCTCTGATAGCACGCAGCTGCTCAGCCACCGTTTCCCTGACCTTTGAAAAGTGTCTTTCATATTTGTTATAAATAAACTCGCCATCGTCAAGAATTACCGTCTTGACCGTGGTCGAACCTACGTCTATGCCTAAATCATAAATCTTGCCCATAGTAAAAACCTCACTGATTCTCGTTTGTACACTCTTAGTTATTATATCACACTTTTTCGCAAATTACAAGCTTTTTATATTAACAAATATGTATCTGAAAACTACCTATAAAGCTAAAACGGGCGAACACTGTTCGCCCCTACAATGCAACTATTACAATGTATGGCAAAATGCGTTCGCCCGTGTGATATTCATTTTGTGTCTATGCTTATTCCTGCTCTAAAAGGCAATCGGTAAGATTAAGGTCATAGAGATTGTTGTAGGTAGGCTGCTGAACAGGCTCACCTGCAAGTCTGTAGAACTGCTCTGAGCCGTACTTCTTGATGAAGTTTGTGGTGTGGCAATTTATTTTCAGCTCCTCGATAAACTTCTTCATAACATTGCTGTCAGCGCCATAAGCATTCTCAAGGAAGTCAAAAGCGTATTTCAGACCATTCATAGACTGCTGTGTAACGTTGTTTGCGCCATGGAGCAGATTGTTGAAGGAGTTCTGCAAAATAACAGTACAGCGGTTTTTGTTATCTCTTCCCTCGTTCGTACACTTATCAAGATAAGCTTCAAGATTGTGAAGAATCCAGTGCTGAATCTTCTTGTTGGACGGCGAGATGTTTCTTGCTCTTACCGCCTTGTCAAGGCTCTTGTTGCAGTCCATGATGTGTTCACTGATTATCTGACGGCATGAAAGACCATTGTTTATCTTCACAAGGATATCTTCCATTCTTGGGTGGATAAGTCTTATCATCTTCTCCATTTGGATACAGCTTCTCATTGTGTATGTGATGCCGTCCATAAGCAGATTCATAAGAGCCACAGCTTCCTCAGTGCCTGCCGCTCTTGCGTCAGCAATGTTCTGAGCAGTTATACCGCCCTCGAGGATAGCGTCAACGTCATATTTCTCACGATAGTAGTTGAATCTGTCATAATATTCCGCAAAGCCCTTTGAGAACTCTGGGTTCTGTACATACTGAGCAGCCAGAGCGTGGTCAACAAGGATACCGCTCTCCTCATAAAGCTGCATCATTTCAGAAAGGTCCTCCCAGCCACGGGCAGTAACAAAGCGGTAGTTGTTCTTATCGCTTGCGTCTACCATATAATAGTGGTCAGGGTGAAGCTCAAGATATGATATGATAGCAGGGTGAACGCCTGCATAGTAAGCATATTCCTTCCAAACGCCAAAATCAGGCTGACACTCGACTCTCTTAACACGGTCGAGAGTAACGATATCGAACTCAGAAACAGACTTGTTGAACTCAGGCGGGTTACCTGCCGTAACAACTACCCAACCTGCCGGAACCTGATGAAGTCCGAAAACCTTATACTGCAAAAACTGGAGCATTGCAGGAGCAAGGGACTCGGAAACGCAGTTTATCTCATCGAGGAAAAGAATACCCTCTTTAATGCCAGTGGCTTCGATAGTGTCATAAAGAGTAGCCACGATCTCACTCATCGTGTACTCGGATATCTGCACGTCAGCACCGGTGTAGTTTCTATGTACAATAACAGGAAGACCGAGGGCAGACTCTCTTGTGTGGTGGGACATCGAGTAGGTAACAAGGTTTACGCCAGTTTCCTGAGCTATCTGCTCCATGATAGCGGTCTTACCGATACCAGGTGCGCCAAGCAGGAACACAGGTCTCTGATGTTCTATGCTAATTCGGTAATCGCCAAATTCGTCTTTAATGAGATAGGCTTGTATTGCATTAAGTATCTGTTGTTTTGCGTCTTTAATATTCATAGTCATTTCTCCTCAGTGCAGTCTGAAGCTGTGAACAAAAAGCACTGCACAATTAATAATCTTACCATTTTATTATAGACTATCTCCAAATTAAAGTCAATAGTCATCACAAGTTTTGTCAGCTTACACAAACAATTGAAAATATTTTAGTTATTCTGTATCAAAGTCATAAAATTTAACTGTTAAAATATTGATATCAGAACAGAATTTTCAACAGACTTTTAAGTTTTTTCAAACGTTTTCGCCCATACCCCAGCCGACCTCATAACCTCACTGCTCACTTGGTTTTGACATCTCCCAAACAATGTGCTATAATAATAAGGTATAAAATTTTTCTCTCGGAGGTCATATCTATGCTTTATGAAATAAAAAATGATAAACTCTCTATCTCAGCCGACACTTTCGGTGCTGAGCTTCACTCTATCAAACTGGACGGCAAAGAATATCTCTGGCAATGCGGTGACGCTTGGAAGCGCTACGCTCCTATTCTCTTCCCGTTCATATGTTCCCCTAAAGACCGCACCTACAAGGCAGGCGGTCAGGAATATCACATGGCTGCAAACCATGGTTTCGCCCGTGACAGCGAATTTACATACGCTGGAAGCACCAAAAATTCCGTAAGCTTTCTCCTCAAAGATAATGACGTGACACTTGCTCAATACCCATATCACTTTGAGCTTGAAGTCACCTACTCCATAAAAGGTTCAAAAGTCACCGTCACAAACACAGTAAAGAACACTGATGAAAAGGCTATGTACTTCTATCTCGGCGGTCACCCTGCTTTTATCTGCGATATCCAAGGTGGCAAATGCACAGTTGAGTACGAGAAAAACGAGCATATCGTTCAGCCTATCCCAAACGGCGAGAGGACTATCCTTGACGGTGAAAAGACTATCACTCTAACAAGAGAGCTTTTCGACTATGACGTTATCATGAAAGACCACCCTGCTTCAAAGGCTGTCACCCTGAAAAAGTCTGACGGCGGTTTCGTAAAGCTTTCATTCCCACATTCTGACTGCATTGCCGTATGGACTTCCACCGGTGACCCTGACGCTCAGTTTATCTGCCTTGAGCCTTGGACTAGCGTGCCTGTTTACGAGGACGACGCTTTTGAGGATATCGAAAACAAGCCTCACGCTATCAAGCTTGCACCTGAAGCTGTTTACACCTACAGCTACACCGTGGAGGTGGGCTGATGAGAGCGGTAATACAGAGGGTCACAAGTGCAAAAGTTGAGGTCGAGGGCAAGGTCACAGGCGAGATAGGAAAGGGCTTTCTGATACTTTTCGGAGTAGGTCAGGAGGACACTGAGGCTGACTGCGACAAGCTTGCCGACAAGATATCAAAGCTTCGCATTTTCGCCGACGAGAACGACAAGACAAATCTTTCTATAAACGATGTTGGCGGAGATATTCTTTGCGTTTCACAGTTCACCCTTTATGCAGATTGTCACCACGGCAACCGCCCGTCATTTATCTATGCAGGCAAGCCTGATGAAGCCAACAGACTTTATGAATACTTCTGCAAGGTCTGCGGCGAGAAAATTACAGGCAAGGTAGAAAAGGGCGTTTTCGGTGCAGACATGAAGGTTTCACTGCTCAATGACGGTCCTTTTACTATCATTCTTGAATGCAGAAACGGAGAGATAATCCCATGAACATTCAGATATTCGGCAAGTCAAAATCCTTTGACACCAAAAAGGCCGAACGTTATTTCAAAGAGCGTGGAATAAAGTTCCAATCTGTTGACCTGCCTACAAAGGGGCTTAGCAAGGGCGAGCTTAACTCAGTGCTTGCGGCTGTCGGCGACATCGACAAGCTTATCGACCCAAAGGCAAAGGGAGAGCAGGCAATGCTCATAAAATATCTTGGAAGCACCGAGGAAAAGATAGAAAAGCTTCTTGACTATCCCGAGCTTTTTGCCGCACCTATCGTAAGAAACGGCAAGAAAGCCACAGTAGGCTTCTGCCCCGAGGTGTGGAAAAGCTGGGAATAGCCCTAGATGAAAATACTGTGAAAATTGCCGATATTCGTTGAAAGAGGCTTGAATTTGTGGTATAATACCATATGGAAAAGTATTTTCAGAAAGAGATGTTTTAAATGGTAATTGATTTTCACGTTCACGCCTTTAATCCAAAGGTAGCGGAAAAGGCTGTTGAAAAGCTTCAGGCTCAAAGCGGCATAACCCCTTTCACAAGAGGCACTGCAGAGGAAACCATACAGCGTTTTGACGAATGGGGCATTGACAAGGGCGTGCTGCTGTCAGTGGCGACAAAGCCTGCTCAGCAGAGAGTTATAAACGATTGGTGTGCCCAACAGGACGGCGGAAGATTTATAGCTTCGGTGGAATACACCCTGACGCTGAGGACTATGAGCAGGAGATAGCCCACATAAAGGAGCTTGGACTTCACGGCATAAAGCTTCACCCTGATTATCAGGCTTTATGATAGATGATGAGCGCATGGACAAGATATATGACGCCATTGAGAAAGCTGATCTGCCTGTTATATTCCATTCGGGCTATGACTGTGTTTCCCCTGACCTTATCCACTCCACACCTGAGAGGGCGCTGAACATGATAAAAAAGCACCCTAAGCTCAAGGTCATTCTTGCACATCTTGGTGCAAACATGATGTGGGAGCAGGTGCGTGACGTTTTGGCAGGAGTTGACGGTGAAGTTTATTTTGACACCGCTTTCACAAGTATGTGTCCTGACGATCTTATGCAGGCTATCGTTGAAAAGCATGGGGCTGACAGGATACTTTTTGCAAGCGACTGCCCTTGGGACAGTTCCTACCTTATAAAAGAAAAGATACTGCGCTTGGACATTTCCGAGGATAACAAAGATAAAATTCTCGGCGGCAACGCAGAAAGACTTCTTGGCTTAAAATAAAATTGTGTAAATTCTGAAAAGAGGATATAAATAAATGAGATCAAAACTGCTTGCGGCTGTGCTGGCTTGTTCTACGGTTTTCGGGCTTGCGTCATGTGGGGCAATGCTTCCAGAAAGCTCCTCCGAAACGGAGACCACCACGGGTACTGCCGCCCAGAGAGTTATAGAGACCACAAAGACCGCCACAATGGGTGACGATTATGATGAGGACGATGAGGATTACGAGGCTACACCACCACCACTTCTGTGACGGCAGGCACACTTGAAAACCCTGACGTGAGCATTGACGAGGGCTACGACCCTGACATAATCGCAACGGCAACAAAGAGGACGACCACCACAACAACCACAACATCTGCCGAAACAAAGGCGACTAAAAAGACCACCACCACAAAGTTCAAAAAGGACGCACTTTTCCCTTTGGGTGATGATGTGAAATACCCTGATTCTATCCCATTTCTTGTAAAGTCAGACACCTCTTATCTTAATCTCAGATACGGCCCGTCAAAGAAATATGACGTAATAGAAAAGATACCTGACGGCAAGACCATAAACGGCTATGGTGAGAGAACAGATGGTGACGGAAACATATGGGTATATGTAAAATATAACAATAAAAGCGGCTGGGTAATGAAAGAGCTTCTCAGCGGCACTGAATAAACGGAGGACAAATAATGGACAGCTTCAAGGAACAGATAGTTCGCAAGATTCCCACAAAGAACGATAAGATACAGAAAATTTTTATCATGATAGCAAGCGTGGCACTTGCCGCACTGTGCTTCATTTTCCCATTCGGCACGCAGTTTTCTGTAATAGGCATTTTTCTTGCCGCTGCCGCACTTTATGGCGGTTATTATCTTACAACAAAACTCGATGTGGAGTATGAATACATTTTCACAAACGGAGAAATAGACGTTGACAAGATAACGGCTCAGCGTTCAAGAAAGCGCCTTATCACATTCCGTTGCGGCAGTGCGACAGATTTCGGTATTGCTGACGAGAATTTCTCTGTGCCAGAGGGCGCAACACAGGTCCTTGCCTGCGCTTGTGACGATAGCCTTACAGACTACTACATAACATTCAACCACAAAAATCTCGGGCTTACAACTGTTATCTTCACACCTGATGATGATATGCTGGAGCTTATGAAGCCTGCGCTTCCGAGAACACTGAGGAAATAAAAATGAAAATATTTGTCGGAACTGATCTTATTGAGATCGAACGCATAAAAAAAAGCTGTCAGAGCCGACGTTTCTGTGAAAGGGTTTACTCCGAAAAGGAGCTGACCCTTTTTTCACAGAAGAAAAACCCATACGAATCCATGGCGGCGAATTGGGCGGCTAAGGAAAGCTTCGCAAAGGCTTTAGGCACGGGGGTGGAGGCTTCGCCTTGAACGAGGTGTCATGCTTGCGTGACGAGCTTGGCTGTCCTTATCTGGAGCTTACAGGAAACGCGCTTTTGGCGGCTGAAAATAGGGGGCTGACCTTTGCGGTGTCACTTTCCCACATCAAGGATATCGCTTCGGCAGTGGTGATAGCTTATGAAAAGGAGGATAAAAATGGATAGGATATTGACAGTGGAGCAAATGACATTTTGCGAGCATGAGGCTGAAAAATATGGCGTGAGCCTTGCTCAGCTCATGGACAATGCGGCGGCACAGCTTGCGGAGGTCATTGCGAGCAACTCAACTGCGTCCTCAAAGATAGTGCTTCTTATTGGCAAGGGAAACAATGGCGGTGACGGACTTGTGGCGGCAAATTTACTTGCGGAACAAGGCCTCAAGCCTGCGGTAGTCCTATGCTGTGGCGAGCCTGACACTGACCTCTCCTCGGCAGCGTATGCTAGGCTTGATAAGAGCGTAGAGGTGCTGAAAGCTGAAAATGCGCTGGATTTTATCGAGGGTGCAGATGTGCTTGTGGACTGCATTTTCGGAACGGGTTTTCATGGCAGTTTGCGTGAAAATATCCTGCCAGTATTCAGAGCTTGTGAAAAATGTGAAGGCATGAAGATAGCATGCGACCTGCCGTCGGGAGTCAATGCACGGAATGGTCAGGCTGACAAGCTGTCGTTCAAGGCTGACGTGACAGTGACCTTTCATCGTGGCAAGCTGGGTCTTTATTTACAGCCTGCGGTGGACTTTTGCGGTGAAATTCTGGTAAAAGATATCGGCATTGACGAGCGTTGCGAGAATACCCTATACCCTGTTATAACGCCTTTTGACGTGGTAAAAGCAAGGGCGGCACTGCCTTTTAGACCTGCTGACGGACACAAGGGCACGTTCGGCAAGGTGGTGAGCGTGGCAGGTTCGGAGAGCTATATAGGTGCGGCAGGGCTTTCAGCAATGGCGGCAATGCGAACAGGCGTGGGGCTTTTTGAGCTTTGCACTGCAAAAAGCGTAGTCAACTCCCTGTCGGCTGGTATGTATGAATGTACATACTCGGCAATGAAAACCGACAAGGACGGCTTTATGGTGGCTGAAAATGCGGAGGCGATACTGAAAAAGTGCGAAAAAGCAAGCTGTTTGCTGATAGGCTGTGGGCTTGGTCACACGGCTCAGACAGAGAAGCTTGTGGCGGAGCTTACCCAAAATGCGGAGATACCCATAGTTTTGGACGCTGACGGAATAAATTCACTTTGTCCGAATATAGATGTACTGTTGAAGAAGAAAAGTACAGTTATCCTCACCCCTCACCCTGCGGAGCTTGCAAGGCTTTGTGGCGTGACGGTGGGCGAGGTCATGTCGGACAGACTTGGATCTGCATATAGGCTGTCAGAAAAATATGGTGTGACAGTGCTTGCGAAGTCAGCTGACACCTTTGCGGTGGGCGGTGGAAAAGTTTATCTTTGCACCGAAGGCACAACTGCTCTTGCAAAGGGTGGCTCAGGGGATATGCTTGCAGGCATTGTATCCTCCTATGTAGCTCAGGGGTGCAACGCTCTCGATGCGGCGGCACTTGGGTCGTTCACACTTGGCTCGACGGCTCTGCTTGCAGGATACAAAAGATCTGAACGTGGAATCATTGCAAGAGATGTTATTGACGCTTTGCCACGATTTTTGTATAACCTTGAAAACGCCGACTAGGCTGTACTAAAAACAAAGACCTTCTTCTTATGAAGAGGGTCTTTTTTAATGGAGGGCAAAATGAAAAGAACAAAGGCATTTTTTATCACGATTTTGGCGGTAATGGGCTTATGCTCATGTGGTGAAAGCAGCGAAGTCAAACCCGTAAAGCTGGCAGAGGATTACAAGACCCCGGCTGAGTTCACCATTGACGGCACGGAATACGTCGCAAGCTTCACCCGTGAGGGCGCAGATATGTGGGAATGCGAGATAACCGCACCGGAAACTGTAAGCGGCATGGTGATAACCTGCTCAGGAGAAAGCGCACGACTTGAATACAAGGGTTTGACCTACGAAACTGACCGAGGAAACATACCCGAAAGCTCCGCTGTCACAATGACTGCCGCTGTGCTTGACAAGCTTATTTCGCAGAAAGGTGTGACGTATCTCAAAAATGACAAGGGAGATATCACCGCCACGGGTCAGATAAAAGGGCAGGATTTTTCGGCTAAAATCAAAGGCGGAAAGGTAAAAAGCTTGGAGATATCAGGGGAGGTAAGCGTAAAATTCACATAAAAAAAGGTGCAGAGAAAATCTGCACCTTTCTTATGTATGGAAATGAATTATTTACCAAAGTTTGCACAAGCGATAACGTTACCGTCCTCGTCCTCAAATCTGAGGTCAGCAATGTAGAAATCAGCCTGGTTTGGAATGCCCCATCTCATAAGTGAAACATACTGTGGTTCAGTTGAGTTTACAAATGTAGCACCGTCCTTGATACCAGGTCTCATTGTAAGCTCATAGGAACCCCACTCAGATGTCCACTCAGCCTCGCCGAAGTCATAGAGGTCATTCCAGCTGTTTTCGCCCTCACCTGTTGTAGGCTGTGTAACGAATGCGCCCATGAAGTTACCAGGAACAAGTGAAGAAACTCCATCGTCACCAGTGAACTCGCCAACTGCCTTTGTAACTACGTCAGCCTTAACTGTGAAGATCTTCTCAAGATCAGCTTCCTGACCCTCGAAGAACTTCTCCATGTGGAACTTGATCTTAGGGATCTTGTAGTTGCCATTATCCTGATCGAGAACCTCGACCTTGAGCATTGGAACACCTGCAAGTTCCTCAATAGAGAGATTTACATGAGACTCATCGTTCTCGTAATCCTTCTCAGCGAAAGGTTCAACGATAGAAGCAACGTCCATATCCTTCTTGAAATATACAGAAGCCTCTTCATAGTTCTTCAGAGTAGCTGGCATTTCGGAAATATCCTTTGCAGCCTCACCCTCAGACTCTGTGCCGGAAGCGGCTGTTGAATCAGCTGTTGACTCAGGAGCAGCTGTTGTTGTAGTAGCCTCTGTTGTTGTAGCAGCTGTAGTTGTTGTAGTAGTTTTTGCCTCAGCCTTTGATGAAGAAGAATCATCAGAGCTGCCGCAAGAAGCGAACATAGCACTTGTAAGTGTAAGTGCAAGAGCGCAAGCTAAAAACTTTTTCATTTTAATAACCTCCGTTTAATTGTCATGCTATACACATAGCCTGACCTATATTTACTTTTGTATTATAACACAATCGTCACATATTTTCAATATACTATTTGCACAATTTAAGCGCATGATTTCATATGTTTTGCACAGAAATCGTTTACAAATTAGTGCAGGTTACACAAACGAATAAAAAAACAGAGCTTCCCGAATGACAGAAAGCTCTGTATAAATTCACTTATTCAAGTGTGTTATCTGTGAGAGATTACTTTCTCTTAGAGATAACGATAGCTGCACCAGCAAGTGCTACGCCAGCGAGTGCAAGACCAGCTGTTGCGCCTGTAGCTGCTACGTTGTCAGAAGCTGCTGCTGAAGAAGTAGCTGCTGTGCTTGTTGTGCCAGCCTTTGAAGATGTAGCTGCTGTTGAAGTAGCTGCTGCAGAAGATGTCTTAGAATCGTCCTTCTTGGAGTCAGTCTTAGAATCTGTGCCTGAAGCTGTTGAATCAGTTTTAGAGCTTGACTCCTCAGCTACTGGCTTCTTCTGAACTTCCTTCTTGTCCTTGTTAGAACCAGCCTCGTAGATAGCATTGCCGTCAGCGCCAAGAACCTTAACGCCTACAACGTCGATGCCCTTGAGGTCAGCTGCCCAGTTGTTGATACCAACTGCTGCATAACCCTTTTCCTCATCGTCAACTGCGTCAAAGAGAGGTGTATCGCCCTTGTATTCAAGAACGTATGTACCTTCCTCGTCTGTTGTGTAGCAGAGTGTGTCCTTTGGCTTATCATCTTCAACCCAAGAGCCGCCAGCCCAATCCTTAGCGTTCCAGCCGTTCTTTGTGTCGTTGAAGTTGATGGATCCGCCGCCGCCGATCGTGTTCCAGTCGTTGTTGTCAACCTTGATAGTGAAAGATGCACCGTAAACAGCTGTGATATCAGTGATACCGTCCTTAACTACGTTGCCCTCAGACTCATCGCCTCTGAAGAAAATTGCAAAAAGGTCATCCTGTGACTGTCTGCCGATTGCAAGAAGGTCATCGCTTACGTTGAGCTTTGTGCCTGCTGCTGATGCTGGGATCATTGCCATAGAAGCTACGATAGCTGCTGCTGACATACCAGCGAGAATCTTAGAAATTTTCATCGTTAATCTCCTCCATATGAATATAGTTTTATGAATTGTCATTCAATTCTAGTCTTATTATAGCAGACTTTCTCCCTAAAATCAAGGGGTTTTCACGTTTTTTATTCCAAAAAGTGTTGAAATTTCTAACAATATTGTCACACTTCTTTTGTGCATTAATCACAGAAAACGTTATCATTTTTTGCTTTTTACAACAATTGTCAGTCCTATCTGTCATTGAATCTCTGCAAGAACTGCTTTGTTCTTTCGTTCTGGGTCTGACCGAAAACTTCCTCCGGAGTACCCTCCTCCACGATATAACCATCGTCCATAAAAATAACATGGTTTGCCACATCACGGGCGAATGCCATTTCATGGGTGACGATGACCATGGTCATTTTCTCTTTTGCAAGCTCTTTTATTACCTTTAATATCTCTCCTGTAAGTTCAGGGTCAAGTGCGGAGGTCGGCTCGTCAAAGAAAAGTATCTGCGGCTTCAAAGCCAATGCTCTTGCGATAGAAACACGCTGCTGCTGACCGCCTGAAAGCTCACAGGGATAGGACTTGCCTTTAGTTTCAAGGCCCATTTTTTTCAGAAGCTCTTCGCAGTTGGCTCTAGCCTCCGCCTTTGACTGTTTGAGAACGTGAACAGGAGCCTCGATTATATTCTGCTCCACCGAAAAGTGCGGAAACAGATTAAAATTCTGGAACACAAGACCTATTTTCAGGCGGATATCCCTGAGGGTCTTAGAGGGTGCATACACCGCCTTGCCGTTTTCCGTGTGGAACATATTCACGCCATCAACGTTTATCTCTCCGCCGTCTGCTTTTTCAAGCTGGTTTATACAGCGCAGAAGCGTTGATTTTCCGCTTCCTGACGGACCTATTATTGCGACTACCTCGCCCACCTCAACGTTAAAAGAAATATCTTTGAGTACCTTAAGGCTGTCAAAACTTTTGGAAATATTTTTCACTTCAAGAATAGCCATATGAGTTCTCCTTATTTATAATAGTCGAATTTCTTTTCGATAACGGCAAATGCCACCGTCACGATAGCGTTGAGTACAAAATAGAATGCGCCTGCGATAAAAAGCGGTGTTATTGAGCTATACAGGTTCATCTGCTGTTTTGCCTTCATTGTTATCTCAGCGAATGCGATAACGTTTGCGAGAGAGGTATCCTTTACAAGGACGATGACCTCATTCGATGTGGCAGGGATAACACGCTTTGTGACCTGGGGCAGGATTATTCTAAAAAAGGTCTGCATTTTTGTCATGCCGAGCATTGAAGCCGCTTCGTACTGTCCCTTTGGGATAGCCTCGATACCGCCTCTGAATATCTCTGCAAAATACGCTGCATAGTTAAGGACAAATGCCGTAACAAGGGCGATAAACATATAGTTCTCGTTGTTTTTTATATTGGTAAGCACGTCATATACACCGCCTGTTTTGCCCTGCTTTGCAGCACTTGCGATAATAAGCGGCACTGCATAGTAGATAGCGATTATCTGAAGCATGAGCGGTGTGCCACGCATGACAAGTATATATAGATTTGTCAGCCACGAGATAGGCTTGAAGCGGCATTTTTTCAGCATTGTCACAAGCACTCCCACAGGTATTGAAAGCACGATGGTCCATGCAAAAAGCTTCAGTGTATTAGGCAGGAACTCCAGCAGGATCTCCGTGACCTTTTTTACTTCCTCAAAAGTCATAAATATTCATTCCTTAACAAAATATTACGATAACACGTCACCGTATCAGCGTATTAATACATTATACTACATATTTTGCGACTTGTCAAACGGAAAGAGTGAGGAATGAGGTTGAATGAGGAATTAGGAATGAGGAGTGAGAAGTGAGGAGTGAGGAGTGAGGAGTGAGGAGTGAGGAATGAAGGTATCGCCTGCGGCGATGATTTTTTTATTGCGAACTGCGTTCGCACAATTAACTCACCAACGTTCTTATTAACTTACCTCTTGGAGTATCTCAAACCACAGCTATGCTAATTCCTCATTCCTCATTCCTAATTCCTCATTTGTCATTCCTCACTCCTCATTCCTCATTAGAGCGTTCCGCTCAGTTTTCTTCGTTCTTCAAAGCCAAAACCGCTTCACGGACTTTCGCCATAAGTTCCTCAGGCTTTCCCCGTTTGGATAAATAGGCTCACCGTAAACGACTTTTACTTTATATTTGCTAAGACGCTTCCAGTTGAAAAGCCTTGGGAGCTTTCTGTCTGGCGGGAATATCTCGTGTCCGCCTTTGATGTAGGCTGGTACTATAGGTACATTGGCTTCGATAGCAAGGACGGCTGCACCGCTTTTGAACTTGCCCATTTCACCGGTTTTGCTTCTTGTACCCTCCGGGTGAACCAGCACACCCCATTTCTGACCAAGCTTTTTACGCAGAGCCGCCATTGTTTCGTCTACTCTTCCGCCTCTGTCAACAGGCACCATACCGCCTATTCTTACTATAAGTCGGCTGGCTAAACTGCCGTTGAAAAGCTCTTTTTTCGCCATACAGCAGAATTTTGCAAAACGCTCGTATCTGAAATTCAGGGTGAGGAAGATAAAATCGAAGTTTGAAACGTGATTTGCACAGATTATATAACCGTCCTTATCAGGTAGATTTTCCTCGTTTGCGACCTTGACCTCATAGAAGGCTGTCACAAGATTTCTGTAAAAGCGGTAAATACGATAGTCTATCTTTTTCTTATCCAGTGGATAGAGCATTGATTTCACTGTTTGCGGCTTTATACGGTTTGGGTTTTGAACGAGGGAGATAAGCTTGCCCACTGTCATGTTCTTATCCATACAGCCGTCAACACGCACACCACTGAACTCCTCTATCTCCAATGCAAGCTCGATAGCTGAGAGGGAGTCTATGGTGAACTCCTGCAAAAATTTTGTACTGAGCTTGACTTCATTCGGCTGAACGTGTGCTATTTTTGCCACGGCGTTTCTCACCATTGACGGGATATCCGACGGGTCGATACTCTTTTCTGCCTGCTTTGTAAGGCTGTCAAGGTCATCCTCCATGACCATTTTCTTCAGCAGATAACGCTTTGGCTTGCCGATAGCTGTTCTTGGTATAGAATCCACAAAATGTATGCCGCTGAGTTTCATTGCCTGCCCTGCGGATGAGCTTATCTCTTTTAGCTTTTCTTCCGTTTGCTCACGCTTATCCTCAGCACAGACCACAAAGGCGTGCACCTCGTCATAGCTTCCCTCTTTCGCAGGCACTCCGCAGACCACAAGCTCGTCAACGCTCTCGATGCCCCTATAGACCTGTTCGATATCGTCAGGGGCGGCTTTTTTGCCTGTGGATAGGACAATATTTTCTTTACATCTGCCGAGAATGACGATATTTTTATGCTTATCGAACTTTGCAAGGTCGCCTGACTTGAACCAGCCGTCAGGATTGAAAGCTTCATCTGTGGACTTTTTGTCGCCATAGTAGCCTATCATCATATAAGGTGACTTTATGAGAAGCTCACCGCTGCGGTCTATCTTCACTTTGATATCGGGGTACGGCTTGCCGCAGGTGTCGGCATAGACGTGCTTGCCATATGTGCCGATAGTTGGTATGCTCGTTTCGGTCGCACCGTAGTTGTTCACAATATTAAAGCCTGTGCCGTAGAAGAAATCAAATGTATCCTTTGACATTGGCGAGCCTGCGGAGCAGAGAAATCTAAGTTCGCCGCCCAAGGCTTTATGTATCTTTGCAAAGATCTTTTTGCCGCTGTTTATGCCGTAGATCTTACGCTGATGAAGCGCAACAGGAAACATTTTCCTGAAAAGTGCTGAAGATACTTTGCTTGCGTTGATCTGCTGCATTATCTGGGTTTTCAAAAGCTCATAGACCTTTGGCACGCCCGGGAAAACTGTCGGCTTGAAGTTTTGAAAGCCTGCGGAAAGGCCCTTTGCGGAGAGAGACTCAATAAAGCACACTGTTCCACCTGTGAGGAGAGGGGCTAAGACCTGTGCAAAAAGTCCGTAGATATGGCTGTTTGGCAGGATCCCGAGATAGCGTTCGTTATCGGTTATGCCGTTGCACCGGCAGACCATTTTGCAGGAATTTATCTGAGAATCGTGGGTGTGCATGATGCCTGAGGCTGTCCTTGTCGTACCGCTTGAAAAGATTATCACTGCGATATCAGGATCGCCTACTTCACCTTGGCGGAGTATATTTTCCCCTGAACCGTCAAGTCTGTCAAGCTGGTTTTGGATATCGAGAACAGGTATATTTTTCACGCTTGTAAGCTTCTTTGCCGCCTTTTGAGAAGCGACAACGCACACAGGCTGTGACTTTTTCACCAGTGCGACAAGCTCTGCCGCAGGAAGCGAATAATCCAAAAGGACGGCTGTGGCGTTTAGCTTTGCACAGGCGAGAAATGCGATATTCCACTCAGGTCTGCCCTCAGAGGCGATACAGACCCTATCCCCTGCCACAACGCCCATGGCTTTCAGGCGACTGCAAAAAACATCTGCCTGTTGTAAAGTCTGTCCGAATGTATATTCCTTTGTTTCACCCTCGTCATTCATCATCACGAGAGCGGTCTTGCTATAGCGGTTTATTGCCGTTTTTCTAAATTCGTTATAAATGTTCATAGCAGTTTCCTTTCCGCATCTCAGACTGTCTGAGAGCTGCCTTTCATTGTATGTTCAAGTGCCGCAACAGCTTTTTCGGAGCTGTCAAGGAGGTTTTTGAGATTTTCCTCACCCAGTGCGTCAACGAACACGCTGAAATATTTTTCAAGACGCTGCTGCTTTTCTTCAATGGACTTTTCACCTTTTGGGAGGAGTTTCACCTGCACACGGCGTTTATCCTCAGGGTCACGCACAAGGCTAACAAAGCCTTTTTTCTCCATTGTGCTGAGAACAGAGGTCACACGCTGACGTGATATCATAAGGTCACGGCTTATGTCCGAGGGGTAGACTATGCCCTCGGCTGTGCTAAGATAGACTATCACTTTGCTTTCGCCCTGAAAAAGCTCTGCAAGGTCGTCCATATATCCTGTTTCAAAAAATCGTCTGAAAACTTCTCCAAAACGCTGGGCTGTTTTATCGTTCATTGTTATTCCTCCAAATGTCAAGGCGGTTGATTGTCAACACTGTTGATTATACACCCTGTTGATGAATTTGTCAAGTGCATGGCTTGTTCTGGTACAAATGCCCTTGACAAAATGCCTATATCATACTATAATAATATGGTATAAATCTTTCGGCAAATGCCGAAACACCGAAAGGAGGATATGCTTTTCAAAGGTCGAAAGGCATGATCTGGATATGATTAAGGACGTACAGGAAAAAATTCTTCAGTTAAAGAAAGAAAACGATATTTGTATACTTGCGCACAGCTATCAGGCTAAGGAGATAGTGGAGGTAGCAGATATTACGGGTGATTCATACAAGCTAAGCGTTGAGGCGCAGAAGGTCTCAAACAAAAACATACTTATGTGCGGAGTGCATTTTATGGCTGAGGCGGCAAAAATGCTCAACCCTGACAAGAACGTATATCTTGCAAATCCATCGGCAGGCTGTCCAATGGCAGAGCAAATGGAACCTGAGATGATAGAAATGATAAAGGCGCAGGAGCCTGACAGAAAGGTAGTATGCTACATAAACACCACAGCCGCACTCAAGAGGGTTTGCGACGTTTGCGTTACTTCCTCGTCTGCGGTGAAGATAGTAAAGAACATGGACGCTGACAAGATACTGTTCATTCCTGACTGCAATCTTGGTGCATTCGTAAAAAAAGCCTGTCCTGAAAAGGATATAATGCTTTTGCAGGGCGGATGTCCTGTTCATGCGTCGGTAACAAAGGCTGACATGATAGCGGCTAAGACGGCTCACCCTGATGCACTGGTGCTTTGTCACCCTGAGTGTATCCCTGCTGTAAGCGAAATGGCTGATTATGTTGGTTCGACTTCCGGCATAATGAATTTTGCGGCTGAGTCTGACGCAAAGGAGTTCATTATAGGCACTGAGATTTCCATTGCGGAGCATTTGCAGTACAGATTCCCTGAGAAGGAATTTTACGTACTCTCAAAGAAGATACTTTGTCCTAACATGAAACTCACCACTCTTATGGACGTTTACAAGACTTGCGAGGGCATCGGCAACGGCGGCGGTTTTGAGATAAAGATGACTGACGAGGAGATAACCTCTGCAAGAAAATGTATCGACGAAATGATACGTCTTGGGGGCTGACAGAATGGACGGCTACATCATAAAGATCGCAAAAGGGCTTGCAAACAACGCAGACGCCAGACTCATACGACAGCAGGTATTCGTTGAGGAGCAGGGCTTTGTGAACGAATTTGACGATATCGACCCTGAGGCTTATCATGCTGTTATCTACACAGGAGGATATCCCATTGCAACAGGCAGGCTGTTTGACGAAAATGGTGAAGCGCACATTGGACGTATCTGCGTGAGAAAGGCATATCGTGGCAGAGATCTTGGCAGAATGATAGTGGAAGCCCTTGAAAAGCAGGCTGAAAAAGTGGGCTACAAGGAAGTCGGCTTATCGGCGCAAACGAGAGTACAGCAATTTTACGAGAAGCTTGGCTACAGGGCATATGGTGATGTTTACAAGGACGAATACTGTCCGCACATTGCAATGAAAAAGACCCTTTCAGGGGAATAGATATGAAAAAGGACGACTTGGGGTCGTCCTTTTTTGTTTTATAAACAGATTGTCGGGAACGAGTGACATTTGCCATTACAGAAAAAAATAGAATTTGCTCACAAAAAAAGGACGGAATCGCTTCCGTCCTTGATTTTTTTAGCTATTTACTGTTTCCATGATAGCGTCAACTATTTCAGGGAAATACCAGCCACCCTCGGATCTGTTGAGAAGTCCGAAGTTCTCACCGTTTCCTATTCTTGTGCCGTTATCCCACCAACAGCATGGTACGCCATACTGCTTTGCAGTGCTGAGATAATCCTTCACACACTGAACTCTTGCTTCTGTATTATCCTTGTTTACAGAGCCGAACTCACCGATTATTACAGGTATTCCCTTGCTGAGGAACACTTCATTGATATCGGTGAAAAGTGTTGTGATAGAAGAGTCGATACTTGTATACTGGTCTGTGCCTGCGGTATCAAGTGCAAATGAATATGGTAGATAAGCATGGATAGAAACTATTATCTTATCGTCGCCCTGTGGAACTTCCAAAGCTTCCATGTTTTGTTTTGATGATGAAGCAGCATATGGCGTTACCATTATACATCTGTTAGGGTTGTTTCCGCCAGAAGCACGGACAGTTTCAACGAATGCCTTTGCATACTGGTTCACAACTTCTCTTGACTCAGCGTCGCCTATCCACTCGTTGCCCTCGCCTCTAAGTCTAGGTTCATTCACGCCCTCGAAAATGAGGTGCTCGTCATAACCCTGAAATCTGTCACATATCTGCTTCCAGAGGGCTTTGAGCTGCTCTATATCCTTATCGGCACGGTCTTTCTTAGGCATATACCACTCTTCGTGGTGGGTGTTGAGGATAACGAACATTCCGTTGTCGATACCGTAATCAACTATTTCCTGAACTCTGTTCATCCATGCTTCGTCAACTGTATAGTTCTCGTCCATGTGAGTACCCCATGAAACAGGAAGTCTGAACACGTTGAAGCCTGCGTCCTTGACCTGGTCTATCATCAATTTTGTGGTTTCCACATTTCCCCATGAGGTTTCAGCGTCAAGACCTGAGCCTGTGGCGTCCATGGTATTGCCAAGATTCCAGCCCACTTTCATCTGTGCCACAAGGTCTTTTGCAGTGGTCACTGTCATAGGGTCATTGGTATGCTTCTGAGTATTTTCTGTAGCTGAAGAATCGTTTTCAGCCTTTGAGGAGCTGTCCGAACTGCCACAGGCTGTCATCATTGATACGCCCATTGCAAGGGAAAGCACTGCCGCAAGTAGTCTTTTGATTTTCATATTTTGGTTTTCCTTTCTCACCATATAAAATAATAACATTTATATTTTAGCTCATTAATGTGGATTTGTCAATAGGAATAATAAAATTAGATAAACGCACAAAGTTCTGTTGAAATGTGACTATATATACAAAATTTAATTTTTTTGTTATTCATTTTGTTCATTGACAATTATAATCATAAACTGTATAATTTAAACACAGAGTATTTAATTTGATAATTATATGGGGGTACAACTATGAAAGCTAAACACGTTGGCATAATAATATGGATAATCGTTGCTGCCGCTTTTATATTTTGCTTTTGGTATTTTGGCTTAAAGAACATAGTTTCTTCTGATGAACCTGAAGATGATGAAAGCGGAATAAATACCTTTAACTACAGCTGTCCCCATGACGATACCTATCAGGAACCAACGCTGAATATGGGAAAATATTATCCAAACGGAGATACAAGCAAAGATTATTTTATAATAGGAGAAAACAACACTCTGAAATACAGCGGAGATTCGGAATATCTTTGCAATAAGCTGTTTACGTTTTATGACGAGACCGCAAAGCAGGATACGATAAAAATGTGGTCTGAAACCAGAACATATACTATTAAAACCTATCACGAAGCAAGAGATCAGATACTAATTGAATTTGACTATGGAAAACATGAAAATGCTTTCGCTTTAGCATTTAATTATGTTGATGAAAACACATTCGTCGCCGTTGATACTTACATTCGTGTTCCCGACGATTCTGCCGCTGAATCGGAATCTTATTCCGACGATGTTTCGGTAAATGAAAGCAAAATTTCATAGTAAAAAAACTTCAATGGCGAAAAAACGTCATTGAAGTTTTTATTTATGTTTTATGTTTCAGCCGGCTTTTCCGGAATTATCGGGGTAAGCTTTCCGTCACGGAGAAATTCTATGTATCTTCTATGGAATTGATAGGCTCGTCAGTTGCAACACCGCTGATACGGCTGTCCTCCACCCACAGGTGGTGGTTATCCGTACCGCCTGTTTGCTTAAAGCCGAACTGTTCGGCATACCATTTCGCACGCTGATTATAGACCTCTTTGCTGTTGCCGCTGTTATAGACCTCTACTCCGTCTATCCACTTTGGCAGGAGCTTTATTTCATGGATATACCAATCTGCTTCACGGAAAGGGTGGGCATGGACTAGCACGCCCCCTGCTTTATGCACTCTGTCGGCAAACTGATAAAAGCTTATATCACTGATGTTATCATTGGCAAGAAGAAAGTCCTTGTCGATACCATATGTCAAAAGGTCTGCGCCAAAGTAGGAATACTCCAGACCGAAAAAGACTTTCAGACCTATCTTGTCACCCACTTCTTTGGCATTCTCATAGCCCCTGCAGAACTTGTTCACTCTGTCCTCCCAACTGTCGAAGTTGGTGACAGCACAGTTGCCGTTGAAAAAGTGATCGGTGACGATGATCCCGTCATAGCCTAGGGCTTTATAACGCCTTGCCTGCTCTGCTCCGCTTGCAGAGGCACAGCCGCTTCCCTCGGCGGTATGCAGGTGTGTTTCATACCTGAACATCAGAAGTCCACGCCTCTCTTGATGACCTCCATGCACATTCTGCCGTTATGATAAGGGCATTTCCATGGGCCTACTATCTCTTTCCAATCGTGCGGTTTATGGTCATAGGAAACCTCGGAATACCACTCTGAGCCTTCTCTCTTGTCGATCATCTCAGCCTTGATATACTCCCACACACTTCTTGCACTTTCAAGGAACTTCTTTTCTCCGCTGTGCTGATAAGCGTTGATGAAGCCAACAACAGACTCTGCTTCTACCCACCATACACGCTTCTTGTCTATCTTATCATTCTCACGCTCGTTGTTCAGTGCGCCGTTATCCAAAGCGATGTTCTGGATATTATGAGAGATCTTAAGATCCATTTCAGCAAACTGCTTTTTAAGCTCCTCGTCCCCAAGAGTATCGCAGGCAAGATCCATGAGCCATGTTGCTTCGATATCGTGACCAAATGAATGGATATCTCCAACAAGGTCAAACTTTGTGTCAAAGAAAACTTTCAGAGCGTTTGTTTCAGGAGTATAAACAATATCTCTCATCTGACCAAGCTGGAATTTAAGCCTTTTAGCAACTTCCTCGTTGTGGTCTGCCTTATAAAGCTCGGTATAAGCTTCGATAAGGTGGAGGATAGCGTTCATTGTCTTATCAGCCTGCAAGCCGTTCTCTGAAAGAGCGTCATTTGATACCAAGTTCCACTGTCTGTCAAAAGCTTCTCTGTAGCCGTACTCGTCGAGAGTGTTGTTCTCGATATCGTGGAAAAGCTTATAGGCAAGCTCAAGAGCCTCTTTGTCACCGCTTGCGTTATAGTAGCATGACAGTGCATAGATAGCAAATGCGATGTTGTATGTATGCTTCATAGTGTCGGCAGGCTCGCCTTATAGTTCATCATCCAATAAACTCCGCCGTACTCATAGTCGATACAGTGGTTTTTGATAAACTCGTAAGCGTGGCGTGCGTTGTCAAGAAGTGTCTTATCGCCCAGAGTGATATACGCTTTTGAATAGAACCAAAGTATTCTTGCGTGGAGGATAACGCCCTTATCAGCCTGCTTATCCAGTTTGAGGTCATAGCTCATAAAGCCGTAAAATCCACCGTTCTCATCATCTCTCAGCTTGTTCCAGAAGGGAATGATATGTCCTGTAAGTTCCTTTTTGACTTCTTCAATTATCATCGTAAAAACTCCTTTTAAAATATATTGTCTACGATTTTTCTATTTCAACATTTCTTTAATATTTCTATTTCAATATTTTCCTTGCCTCAACATAAAATCTCTTATCCTCGGCATGACCCATGGAGAACGTTTTTCTCGGCAGTGCACCGTCAACGATAACTGTAGGGAAAAGCTCTTCCTTGCCCATGTCAGGGAGCATAAAGCATATGGAATTTTCCTTTGTGGAAAGCTCTCTTATGACCTCTGCGCCGTGGATATAGTCCACCTTGCCGCCCTTTTCCTTGATATAGCTGTCAAGGAAATTCTGCAATGAGCCAACAGTGAGCTTTGAAGTTGGCTTATGTATATAGAGAGTCTTTTCCTCGCCATTGTCGCAGACAACTATTGCCTGCTCTGACTTTTCCTCAGAAAGCTCCAGAGCCGCTGTCATTTCGCTCATAAGAGCCTTTGTATCAACGTCTGTAACTATTCTATGGATAGCTTCAAATTCAAGTGCAGGCGAATGAAGGTTCACTATCTCCACAAGGGCATATCTGCAAAGAGCATTGCTCATGTCCTTATCAGGGTTCTCTCTCTTCTGCTCCTCGTAAAATTCCTTTGCAGTAGCGAGAGAATGGTTGCCGTCACCCATAGCGTAAACGAGCGGTGAAGTTTCCTTAAGACCATACTTTGTATTGAAAGCGTCGATATCACCAAGCTTTTCAAGTGCGGCTATTATCTTTTCCTGCATAGGCTTTTCAATAAGATAGCCTGCGATATGACCACCCTTTTTCATAAGGTCAAAGTCATAGAGCTTTTTCATTTCTCCCTTGTGGGCTTCAAGCGGCTCAACAACGCTTTTTTCTGTATCGTCAACGAGTATCATGATATGCGGCAGCTCAACAGGTGCGCCACGTCTTACCTTTATTCTAGGCGGTATTCTCTCCACAACTGTGGCTTCTGTTGCTCTTACGGCAGACTTCGAGCCTTTGCGGTAGTCATACTCTTCAAGGTCGATAGCGCCAACGATGCCTGCTCTGACCTTTCCGTCAGACTGTGTTCTTTCAACGTATATCATAGCGTCCTTATACTCTTCAAAAACGCCCTCGCTGATATAGCTGTCCATATTTTTATGTATGTCGGCTATTCTTTTATCAACGTTATCGTCCTCCAGATAGACCTCAGGCAGGATAAGGTTAAGTGCGCTTTTTGCACCCTCTGTTATCTTTTCCACGTCAGCCCAATACTCAGGCTCAGAGGTATACTGGTCGCAGGCAACTACTGCCCATTTTGACATATCGGCGTTCTTAGGCAGAAGTATATCTGCGCTTTTAAATGCTGTTGACATTTCACTACACTCCTATTATTCTTATATCCAAAACAGGACGGCTGTTTTCACCGTCCTGCATATTGTTTTTATTTCTCAGAGCTGTCAGAGCTATTCTCTGCCTGCTCGGCTTCGTCAGCCTGTACACCGTTTCCGGCACCGCAGCAGTTCTTATACTTCTTGCCGCTTCCGCATGGGCAAAGATCGTTCCTGCCCGGCTTCTTAGCCTTTCTTACGGTCATGTTATGATGCTCGCCCGGCTTGAGGACGTCCTCTCTCTTTGGAGCGGCGCTGTTCTTCCTTACCTGAATGGTGAACAACATTTTTACAGTATCTTCACGGATAGAAGCTACCATATCGTCGAACATATCCATACCTTCCATACGATACTCGACTACTGGGTTCTTCTGACCGTATGAACGAAGACCGATACCCTTTTTAAGCTCGTCCATATCGTCGATATGAGCCATCCACTTTGTATCCACAACTTTAAGCAAAACGACTCTCTCTATCTCATGAAGAAGTTCCTGACCAAGGTCTTCCTCACGCTTTGCGTATATCTTCAAAGCTCTGTCTTCAAGGAGGTCAACGATATCCTTCTTTGTTATCTCGTCAAGCTCCTGTGGGGTATAGTTGAAGTCGTCCTCAACTGTGATTATGCCCATAAGTCTGTCCTTAAGACCCTGCAGGTTCCAGTTATCCTGAACGTCCTCGTCAGTGATATACATATTTACAGAATCCTCAACAAACTCCTTTATCATGCCGAGAATGTTGTCATGGAGATCCTCTCCGTCAAGCACCTGCTGTCTTTGCTTATAGATTATCTCACGCTGTGTGTTCATAACGTCGTCGTAGTTAAGGACGTTCTTTCTGATGTTGAAGTTTCTGCCCTCTATCTTCTTCTGTGAGGACTCGATAACACCTGTGAGCATTTTTGACTGTATTGGAGTATTCTCGTCAACTTTGAGAGTGTCCATCATAGCTGTTATTCTCTCACCGCCGAAAATTCTCATAAGGTCGTCTTCAAGTGAGAGGAAGAATGTGCTTTCGCCCGGGTCGCCCTGACGTCCTGAACGTCCTCTAAGCTGATTGTCGATACGTCTTGACTCGTGTCTTTCTGTACCGATTATATAAAGTCCGCCCGCCTCTCTTACCTTTTCAGCAAGCTCCTTTACCTCGTCAGAATACTTTGCATAAAGCTTCTTATACTCTGCTCTTGCAGCCAGAACTTCCTCGTCCTGAGTATTTGAGAAACCTGCTGCCTCGACAGCGACTTCCTCAGAATAGCCCATTTTCTGGAGGTCTGCAAGGGATTTATACTCAGCGTTACCGCCAAGCATGATATCAGTACCACGTCCTGCCATGTTGGTAGCGATAGTAACTGCACCGTATTTACCTGCCTGTGCAACTATCATAGCCTCACGGTCATGGTGCTTGGCGTTAAGCACTTCATGCTTGATGCCCTTATTTTTCAGCAGTCTTGAAAGATACTCTGACTTCTCAACGGAAACTGTACCAACAAGAACAGGCTGTCCCTTTTTATGGCACTCTATCACCTGCTCGATAACAGCGTTGAACTTGCCCTTTTCCGTTTTGAAAACAACGTCAGGGTGGTCAACTCTGATAACAGGCTTGTTTGTCGGTATCTCGATAACGTCGAGCTTATAGATCTCCCTGAACTCGTCCTCCTCAGTAAGAGCAGTACCTGTCATACCTGACAGCTTGCCATAAAGACGGAAGTAGTTCTGATATGTGATAGTAGCGATAGTCTTTGACTCTCTTGCTATCTCAACGCCCTCTTTTGCTTCGATAGCCTGATGCAGACCGTCATTGAAACGTCTGCCCTGCATGATACGGCCTGTGAACTCGTCTACGATAAGAACTTCTCCGTCCTTAACAACGTAGTCGATATCCTTTTTCATAACGCCGTTTGCCTTGATAGCCTGATTGATGTGGTGGGCAAGGGTCATATTATCAGCGTCCATAAGGTTTATAACGTTGAACGCCTTTTCTGCTTTCTTAACACCGCTCTTTGTAAGAGTTGCAGTCTTAGCCTTTTCGTCGATGATATAGTCGCCGTCCAGAAGGTCGTTATCTGCCTTATCGTCCATTTCAACAACTGTAACAGGCTTCAGGGTCTTTGCAAATCTGTCGGCAAGTGAATAAAGCTTTGTTGACTTGTCGCCTTGACCTGAAATGATGAGCGGAGTTCTTGCTTCGTCTATGAGGATAGAGTCCACCTCGTCCACGATAGCAAAAGCGTGCTCTCTCTGAACCTTATCTTTCTTATAGATAACCATGTTGTCACGGAGATAATCAAATCCGAACTCGTTATTTGTACCATATGTAATATCGGCGTTATAAGCTTCCCTCTTCTGCTCCTTATTCATGCCCGTAAGCACAACGCCGATAGAAGTGTTCAGGAAGTGGAACACCTTGCCCATTTCCTCAGACTGGAACTTAGCAAGATAGTCGTTTACTGTTACAACGTGAACGCCCTTTCCTGTAAGGGAGTTAGCATAAGCCGCCAGACAGGCAACGAGAGTTTTACCTTCACCTGTTTTCATTTCAGCGATACGTCCCTGATGAAGAACGATAGCACCGATTATCTGAACAGGATAAGGCTTTTTGCCAAGCACTCTGAACGCAGCTTCACGGCAAACCGCAAGAGCGTCAGGAAGAACGTCATCAAGAGTTGAAAGCTCGTCCAGCCTGCCCCTCAGAATGGCAGTCTGTCCGCCCAGCTCCTCGTCAGACATATCGGCATACTTACTTTCAAGCTCGAGTACCTTATTCTTTATAGGCTCGATCTTGGCAAGCTCTTTTTTAGAATAGTTGCCGAATATTTTATCAAATAATCCCATGTTTCATCCACCTTTATTTATTCTCCTGCCAGAATTTACGACAGGAAAAAGTTAAAAAATATACTATGTTATAAATACACTATTATATTATACAATATCCCCTTTTAAAAGTCAAGCAATTTATGTGACGTTTTACAAACAAAAAACGACGGACAGTGTTTTCTCACTGCCGCCGCACCAATGGACTATTTCTGCATTAGCCTGTATTCGCTGATACCTGTCAGCACTGTGAACGCAACCTGACGCTGATAGTCCTCATTCTCCAATTTCTGAGCCTCCTCAGGGTTTGAAAGAAAACCGCACTCTATCATAACCGCAGGATTTTTGGTATTATTAAGTAAATAAAGCTCGTCGCCTACCGGCTTAGTTTCTCTGGTATTGTCAGGCTGTAAAAGGGAAACGAACTGCTTTTGCATCACTCCCGCAAGCTTTTCACCCTCGGCATTGTCTTTAGAATAGAACATCTGCGCACCGCTGTAGCGGCTGTCGGTAAACTGATTTTGGTGTATGGAAACTGATATGCCCTCGGAATATTTCGAGAATATGGCAAGGCGGTTTTTCATATCGGACTTTTTCTGTTTCCCAAGCCCCTCTGTGCCTTTGTCATAGATAGAGATATCGCTTTCACGGGTGCAAACGACATCATAGCCGAGAAGCTTCAGACCGTCACGGAGCTTTCCGCCACCGCAAGGTTTATCCCCTTTTCAGGCGTGCCGTCAACAGATACACAGCCTCCGTCCATACCACCGTGACCTGGGTCGATGACCACCACAGGCTTATCCATGGTCGTTTTCACCGCCCCACCTGTCATGACGGCTTCACCGTTGTTTTTGCCATACCAGCACACTGCCGCAAACCCTGCTATCACCACACAGCACAAAATATTCTGCAATCTTCTGAACATATATCCGCCCTCCTAGTTTTTGTCCTTTGTACAAGTTATGCGGACAAAGGACGGCTTATGCAAAAAAATCACCGCACCACGAGAGGGTACGGTGATAAAATATTCAGCACACAGATAATATGCCAATATACGGGTGAACGCTGTTCACCTCTGCATATATTAGGCTGAAAAGACTATTTCTTTTTACGCTTTGCACATATCGCCAAACCTGCTCCAGCGGCTATTATTGCAGCTGTAACGCCTGCCGCCGCACCTGTTGACGGATTTGTTGACGAATCGGTATTATAATTCTTTGAAGCCTGAGAGCCTGCTGTTTTGTCAGGGATAGAGATATCATTTGAAGTGTTCTTCTTTTCTACATATGTAAAGTTTGCTCCGCCCACAACGTCCCCAAGCTTATAATCGTCATATGACTCTGCAAGGGTGCCTTCATTATTAGGGACTTTGTTTTCGCCCATGGTGCTTATTATTACAGAAAGCTCATCATAGTCGCTGTTAAGCTTTGCAAGATACGCCTGAAACTCCTCTGATGTGGCTTCCTTTCCCTCGATGGTGTATGAAGTCACGCCTTTTTTGCTGTCATATTCTGCGGTGCAGATATCAGCGGTGAGACATTCACCAAGACAGCTAAAAAGCTTTCTCACTGCGTAATGCTCCTTGCCGTCCTCTGCATATCTATCCTCTGAGAGGTATGTTTTTTCGCCAGTCTGCTTGTTTACATAAGGCTTGAAGCCGAAGCCGTTCTCACCGTCGCCATGTTCGTTCGACACATTGGTATCCGCCAAAAAGCCTGCATTGCCCATACCGATAACGTCATAAAGCCTTAAAGCAGTACCTTCATCTAAGAGGTCTGCAATACCGCCGATAACAAAGTCAGGAACGCCGTCAAAGTTTAAATCCTCAAACCAACTGTTATAGCTCCAATCAACATCACTAGCAATTTCATAAGGAGCGTCAGCCATTATCTCTTTAAGAAGATCGAACATCTCGACTATTACGCTTGTCATATCGTCCTTTTTGTTCTCCGCCGTCATGACAACGCAGTTATACTCGTTATACATTTCCAGAAGCTTATCAGCGTCAGCCTGTGCAGTTTCATCTGATGTCAGCTCTGTATTTTCCACTTCAAGAGGGATAAATCTGCTGAGGGTGGACTTATAGTTATAATACTCGCTCTCGCTGACCTCTTTGCCGTCTGTTTTGTAAACAATGCTGTCAGTTTCCAAATCGTATTCTTCCGAGCAAAGCTCCTTTTCAGTAACGCCTTTTTCAGGGTCAAAGGTCATAGTTTTTATCTTATCGTTACTTGAAAAATATGATACCTCCCCTGTATAAAGATCTCTGTAAGGCATATAATCAAAGCCCATAAATCCCGGAAAATACTGTCCGTTTGCAACAGTGTCATCTATCTTTATCTCCTTGCCGTCCTTGGTAAGAATAGAATAATGTCTGTCGCCGTCAGCCATTTCACCGCCTATTATAAACTCAGGCACACCGTCATAATCCAGATCCATGAACCATGAGCCATAGTCGAAGTAGATCTTATCGCCGTCTGCAACACTGTCCATACTCTTTAAAATATCAGGCAGCTTGCCGTCTATGAAATTGACGAAGTCTTCTCCTGCGTCCTTATCAAGAACATAGGAAGCATCTGCCGAAGCTGTAGTGAACATCATGCTCGCTGACATAATGACCGCAATTGCCGCCGCACTTATCTTTTTTATCATACATATCACCCCACAAAAATAGTTTTCATACATATACCTACTTAATATTTCATACATATATCTACTTAATATATAACATATATCAAATAAAAAGTCAAGAAAAAAACTGACCAAAGCACACACTTTGGTCAGTTTATCACTTTTTAGAAAAGGGTATTTAGCAATATTGTATTATTGCAGGTCGCCTCTGTTAAATTCTGAAAGCTCAAGACCCTCGTTTCTTTCAAGCGCCCAGCGGATATTCCACTCGCTTGTGAAAAGAAGCAGATAGTTGTCACGGAAGTCCTTGACAAGCTTTGTGTCACTTGAAAGCTTCAATGTCTTAGGGTCGATATCCTTGTTATCTATCCAGCGGATATAAGAATAAGGCAGACCCTCTTTGAAGAGGTCAACGTTGTACTCATTTTTCATTCTGTATTCAAAAACTTCAAGCTGAAGAACGCCCACAACGCCCACGATAACTTCTTCCATACCGCTGTCAGGCTCATGGAATATCTGTATCGCACCCTCTTGTGCGATCTGTGTTGTACCCTTTACGAACTGCTTTCTTTTGAGGGTATCCTTCTGACGGACTCTCATAAAATGCTCAGGTGCAAAGGTCGGGATAGACTCGAACTCGAACTTTTTCTTTGGCGAGCAAATCGTATCGCCGATAGCGAAGATACCCGGGTCAAACACACCGATTATATCTCCTGCATAGGCTTCGTCGATTATCTCTCTTTCCTGAGCCATTATCTGCTGAGGCTGAGAAAGTCTGAGCTTTTTATTGCCCTGAACATGGAGAACTTCCATATCCTTATCGAACTTGCCCGAGCAGATACGCAGGAAAGTGATACGGTCACGGTGAGCCTTGTTCATATTCGCCTGAATTTTGAATACGAAAGCCGAGAACTCAGGGTCGAACGGATCTATGATACCGGCAGAAGAATTTCTCGGAGTAGGAGAAGTTGTCATTTCGAGAAAGTTTTCCAAAAACGGCTCGACGCCGAAGTTTGTAAGAGCAGAGCCAAAGAACACAGGCGAAAGCTCACCCTTTCTCACCTTTTCGATATCGAACTCATAGCTTGCGCCATCGAGAAGCTCGATATCATCGCAGAGAGTTGAGTGGAGATCCTCGCCGATAAGGCTGTCAAGTGACGGGTCGGAGAGGTCGACTTCTGTAGCTGCCACCTGATGCTGTCCACCGCTTGCCTCAAAAGAGATTATATGCTTTTTATCTCTGTCATAAACGCCCTTAAACTCTTTGCCTGAGCCGATAGGCCAGTTCACAGGATAGGTCTGGATACCAAGCTCAGACTCTATCTGCTCCATAAGATCGAAAGGATTTCTGGACTCACGATCCATTTTATTTACGAAAGTAAATATAGGGATATGGCGCATAACGCAGACCTTGAAAAGCTTTCTGGTCTGATTTTCCACACCCTTTGAAGCGTCTATTACCATTACGGCTGAGTCTGCAGCCATAAGAGTACGGTAGGTATCCTCAGAGAAGTCCTGATGTCCAGGAGTATCCAGGATATTTATACAATAATTTTTATACTGAAACTGCATAACAGAAGAAGTAACAGAGATACCTCTTTGTTTTTCTATTTCCATCCAGTCTGAAACAGCATGGCGGGAGTTCTTTTTACCTTTTACAGCACCTGCCTGTGCTATCGCACCACCATAGAGCAGAAATTTTTCCGTAAGAGTTGTTTTACCTGCGTCAGGGTGGGAGATTATCGCAAAAGTACGGCGGCGTTTGATCTCATCTTCAAGCTTACCCAAAATTATTCCTCCATATTTCATTGCATTTTTAAACATACCTTGTTAGTATAGCACAGTATCGCTTAAATTGCAAGAGATTTTTTATGAAGAAAGCGGCGTTTGTAGAATGGGGAGTGAGGAATGAGGAATTATGGTATCGCCTGTCGGCGATAAATTTTTTGTAAAGGCGACCGCTGGTCGCCTGTTTCTTGTTTGCCCATACATTCCTGCGATATCCACACATTATTTATGTTTTCACAAACCATGTAGGGGACGCTACTTTGCCGTGCCGCAAAATCGCTTCGCTCTTTGTGGATTTTACGTTGTGCAGGAAACAACAAAAGCGGTGCAGGTCTTATTCTTCGATACTTATTTGTTTAGTGATTTAGTTTGTATTTCTTCTTTTCACCTCTGCACCGCTTAATCGGCTTGCGCCGAATGAGGCTCTGCCTCAAACTCCGCTAGGGACTCTGTCCCTAGACCCTGCAATGGGTTTCACCCCTTGACCCTGACCAGGGGCGTGCCCCTGGACCTTTTGCTCGCTTCGCTCGGTGTTGGCTACCCCACTCTGTTCGGCGCTGTCATTCCTCATTCCTCATTCAGCCCCACTCGGTGCGGCTATGTCATTCCTCACTCCTCACTCCTCACTTAAACCGCTCCTCACTCCTCACTTAACTTCGTTCCTCACTTAAACAGCCGTTGACATTCTCCACAAACTATGCTAAAATCAAATTATAAGCAAACAACTGTCAAACCTACAAAGGAGGCTGTTTTATGAAAGATCTGCTCGAACTTATGAAAACCAGAAGAAGTGTACGAAAATACAAGCCTGACATGATACCGCAGGATGTTCTCGACCGCATCATAATAGCAGGAACTTATTCCGCCACAGGAAGAAACTTGCAGTCGCCTATTATCATTGCTGTCACCAACAAGGAAATGCGTGACAAAATTTCTGAGATGAACAGAAAGATAGGCGGCTGGGCTGAGGGCTTCGACCCGTTCTATGGTGCGCCTGTTATTCTTATTGTACTAGCTGACAAATCCTGCCCGACTTACATTTATGACGGAAGTCTTGTTATGGGAAATCTTATGCTTGCCGCACACAACGAGGGCGTTGGAAGCTGCTGGATACATCGTGCAAAGGAAGAATTTGAGTCTGAAGAAGGCAAGGAGATCCTCCGCAGCTTGGCATCGAGGGCGAATACGAGGGCATCGGTCACTGCGCACTTGGCTACACTGAGGGTGAATATCCCGAGGGTCACGAGAGAAAAGACAATTGGGTATACTATATCAAATAATCCTGACAAACTATCTAACAAAAGGGAGCATTTCAATCTTCCTTATCTCTCTTAATCTTAATGAAAAGTATGCACCTATCAAGGTTAGTGAAAATGACCGCTTAGACATATTGGGAAAAGTTCTTGGAAAATCTGATGCTTCTGCTATTACAGGACATTACCGATAAAATTGCAAGTCCTTTTTATCGGACACATTATTTTGCATAATTGACAATAAGAAAATTCTATAAAACTGAAAGAATGGATTTTTATGGCGGTTACCAATAATATCCGAGAAATCCGAGAACAGCGTGGCATTTACCAAGATGACCTTGCCGCTGCTATCGGATTCAGCACCAAAACTGTCGGCAGGATAGAACGTGTGGACAGCACCCCATCTGCCGAGTTTATGCTACGGATTTCTAAATACTCTAATTTATTGGTGGAAGATGTCTTCCATGTAGAAGATTGAGCTGGGTAGATGCCACCCAGCTCTTTTTATGTTTGAATCGTCAACTTTCAATTCGATTATGTTTTCATCTCCAAACACATTTTTCATCCAATGCAATGTTATATTAAATGAAAAAAATCATTTGATATCATAACAAAAGTTATATTATTCTCTTCTTATATGTGCATATAATCCCAACTATAATGATAGTTATGTAATAAAGAATAGTACGAGCATTTTTAATTTTATCAGCTATCATAATTCTGTATGCCTCCTTCTTCCATGAGATTACAGCAAACGTAGTAGTAATGTCTATCAAAAGGCTTTTACATATTAGATAAAAGCATGTAAAATTTCTTTTACATAGCTTAATTGCGGTCTATTTAGCTTGTTTCTTGACTACTCAGGAAAAATATTTCTACCCTCGCCCCACCAGTATTTTCAGAATTTGAAAGTTTAATACCTCCACCATATTTTTCAGCCACGGTTTTTGCAAAAAATAGTCCCATCCCATAATGGGCTTCGCCATTTCTACTTGTGTCATCCATAAAAAACTGCTCTGTGCCATGCAATAATGCTTCTTTTGTAAATCCTGATCCGCTATCCTCCACAATGAATGTCAGCCGGCCATCCTGCTCCTTTGCGTCAATATAAATGATTCCATTTTCTTTTGTATGCTCCACTGCATTCTGAATCATATTCATTACGGCCCAGAACATTGGATCATAAGCAATCGTTACCTTTTTATCACTTTGTCCCGCCTTCCAATCTATTTTCTGGTGATAGATTTCTACCAGTCCGAGTGCCTGTTCCTTTATATCTGCGAAAAAATCTTCTAACCTCACCGTTGTATAGGTAACATCACTGCAATTCCATGATTTTGTGACATCTATCAACTGTTTTACATAACTTTGTATCTGTGTTGTGCCGTTCAAAACATAAGTGATATTATTCTTCTGTTCTGTGGTCAGTTCAGTCTCTGAAAGTAGTTCTGCATTTCCCCGTACAATCGTAAGAGGTGTTTTAATATCATGCGCCAAAGCAGACATCTGTTGTTTCTTTTCCTGCTCTGTTTTCCACTGCTTTTCTAAAGATTCTCGCAATGCATCTCGCATATCATCGATTGCCGATAAACAGTCATCAAACTCTTTGATACCGGAACAGGATGTCTCATATTCCAGATTTTGATCCTTTATTTGTCTGATTGCGTCTAATACAGGCTGCATCTGCTTTTTGATTCTTTTTCCAAAACGTATGGACGGAATGATGATAATCGCTACCGCTCCAATCACTGACATAATACTCATCACATTCTGTGGTCCTATAAAATGCTCCCTCAAAAAAGCTGAATGATATTGAGGTGTCAGGCGATATTGCAATACAACATATTCATTTTCCCTTACAATTACTTTATAAAAATATTTCCCGGATGCGTTTCCGTACTTTGCAACATTCCATGCTATCTGTTCGTATTGTTCTGACAGATCTCCACCTATTTTCTCTCCATTCTCTGAAAAGATTACATAATCACAAAGTGCAGGAATCATCTCAGCAGTTACTTTATCCGCACGTAAAATCGTATCATATGCTTCATTAATCTTTTGCTCTGCATAATTCGCCGGATAGATACAGCCCACACTAATCAAAAGGTACAGCAGCAGCCAAGCAACAATCACCAAACCTACTAATGATCCAAGCATGACCAGTACATATCTCATAAAAATCCAGCTGAGTGCATTGCTTCTCTTTACTCTTCCCATTTATATCCAATCCCCCAGACTGTTTTTATCGGTGTATAATCATAATCCGCAAATTTTGCTCTTATATTTTTGATATGCGTGATAATGGCACTGTCATTACTCTCACTGTCAAAACCAAAGACCTCTTCTAAAATCTGTTCTTTCGAGAAAACCTGTCCCCTGTTTTTAGCCAGGAATTCACAAATTTCGTACTCCGCTTTCGTAAGAGGAAGTTCCTTATCATCAACCAATAGTTTCTTTTGAGATATTTGAATACAGACCCTCCCCAAAACCATCCGGACAGAATGTTCCCTGTGCTCTCTTCTAAGATGTGCATGAATCCTTGCCCGAAGTTCCATCACTCCAAATGGCTTTGAAATATAATCATCTGCTCCCAACGAAAGTCCGTTCACCAGACTTTTTTCCTCCGTTTTTGCGGTAAGAAACAAAATCGGACAATCCACAAGTGCCCTGATTCTTTTGCATAATTCAAAGCCGTCCATTCCAGGCATCATAATGTCAAGTAAAATCAGGTCATAACGATGTAATTCTTCCATATTAAGTTTCAGCGGATTACTTACTTTGGTAACCAGATGTCCATCCTTATTCAAAATGCTTTCTATCATTTCCAGAATTGCCGGTTCATCATCAACTGCCAGTATTTTTGCCATAGTTTCCCTCGATTCTATTCCGATATTCTGTTTCCTTCCCAATGGTTTACCCACCAAAAATAGTATACCATACTAATTCCTGTAAATATTAAGCAACCTGGTATGAATGACAACCATTCACCTACACTAGTTTCTCCCAATACAGATTGCAGATAAGTATATGGTACTCTACCCGTCCAGCAGACAAATACATATTTCCACACATAATCTCCAAGTCCGGTAAGCATCAATGCACTAATTAGTCCTGATATAATCCCTGCTCCAATGGATACCCCTTTTCCAAACTGAAAAGCCAGAATCAGCTGCCACAGATAAAGTGGAACACTGCTTCCCCACAGCAGCAATGCTGCAAATATACATCCTTTCATGATTTCGATATCGCTTGATGCGATTCTTCCAAATCCAATTCCGAATATGATTGCTGTCAATAGGATAGAGCACATACACAAAACCAGTAGCATCAACAGTTTCGATAAAAATGCTGCAGGTTTATCCGGTAAAGACAACAGATTTTGAAAATCACCTGCATTTTGTTCCTGTTCCATCACACTTGCTGTAAAAATTCCAATAAGTACCGGAAGTCCTGCTCCTATCGCCTGATAAAATGCAATCACTTTCATATTTTCATTCCATGGTGAAAAAAAGTAATATATTAAAAATATAACGCTGGTTATAATCGGAATCAGTAAGTGTGCCAGAATCACAGATGTTCCTTTCATCTTTCGCAAGTCTGCATTAAGAGATCTTCCAATCATCTTATTTCACCTCTCTTCTCTCAAACCATTTCAAAAAAAGAACCGTTACAAAAACAAACCAGATGATTGAGAGACACATTCCCGGAACAATGACTCCAGTATCCAAAAGAGGATTCCCTGCTTCTGCGGCAAGTCCATTTGGTAAAACATGAAGCAACGGCACATCATTCGCATAGGGATTGCAGAAACAAGTACATACCAGATTCTGGTTTGTGATATTACCACACCGCTGACGGTAATAAATAGGCAGATGAACAGGTTTACAATCATTCCAAATCGTTCACTTAAAAATAAAGCTACCGGAATCTCCCATAACTCAGAAACCGTCAGAAACAATACTGCAATCAACGCTCCTCCAACTGGAACATGTGTCGTTAGAAGAAAGCCTCCAAGCGTTGCTCCTGCAAACACAATCACATTAGAAAACAAAATCATGTACCCAATATAAATAATTTTCCCAAGCAACAATTTTCTTCTGTCTGTGGGAATAGTCATTAAATGATAGTATTTTATCTTTTTCTCCTGCGCCACAGAAAGATAACAAAATAGAGCAATCATCCCCGGCAGCAAAAGTGTATACCACCAGTTCCAAACACTTTCTGCATAAGCATTTGTCATCCCAAGAGTAAATATAAATGCCATGACAAATGTAAGAAGAGGAAATTCCCAGATAAACTTTTTTCGCATGGTTCTTTTGGCTTTTTGATGTTCTGCTTTTATAATATTAACCATGGATTTCACCTGCTTTCTGGTTTTTTCTTACCACATTCATAAACAAATCTTCAAGATTATCTCCCTGCTTTAATGCTCCTTCGTATCCTAAGATTCCACCTGAAATAATCCCGACTTTATCTGCAAGTAACTGTACCTCTGAGAGAATATGACTGGAGAGAATTACAGTGATTCCCTGTTCCGGAAAAGACCAGATCAGCTCTCGTAATTCCTCGATGCCTATTGGATCTAATCCATTCGTAGGTTCATCCAATATCAAAAGTTCCGGTTCTCCAAGCAATGCCATTGCAATGCCTAGTCTTTGCTTCATTCCCAAAGAAAACTGTCCTGCTTTCTTCTTTCCGGTGTTTGTAAGTGATACAATCTGCAAGACCTCATCAATTCTGTTTTCATCTGTACCAAGCAATAATTGTCTTACCTTCAAATTCTCTCTGGCGGAAAGATTTTCATAAATAGGCGGATTTTCAATTAACGCTCCTATTTTTGATAAATCTTTCCTATCCAAAAGTTTTCCATCAAAGTAAATCTTTCCTGCAGTTGGTTTCATCATACCGGTCAGCATTTTCAATGTGGTAGATTTACCAGCGCCATTCGGTCCAAGCAGTCCATAAATCTGTCCCTTTTCGATATTAAGTGAAACATTATTTACCGCTTTCTGCTTTCTAAAATATTTACACAAATTTTGTGTCTGTAACATCATTTCCATCTTTACTATCCTTCCATATTTCATTTCTTACTGAAATATAACCTAACAGAAAAAAATAAAGATTTGATGAAGATTTATTCCCGTATGGAATAAACCATCAATTGAATATCATTATCAGAACTCGGCTTTCCACTGAAATCAGCAAAGCTGTTACAAATACGAAGTCCTAATTTACAGAATATCTCCTTCAAAAATCTGTCCCAGAAGTTTTTCTTCTCCATATACGGGAACTCTCTATCAAATGCCTCTGCTTCCTTTTCATTTACTAGATACCCTGCCGGAGGTGCATACTCTCCTGTAATTCCATTAAGATATCCCAGTATCAGTTCTTTGCACAGAAAGATGCATCCTCGCCTTCCGGCAATCCATGATAGCGGATGCCAAACTCGCTTTCCTGTTTAAATCCGCTTTTTCCATAAAAATCAATATTTCCTTCAAAGCATACTGCTCCGCATCCAAGCTCTTTTGCTTTTTCTCTTGCCGTACCCGCTCGGCAACCAAGGCATTCAATTTTTTTTAAGTATGCATTCTCCGCACGAAGACGCTGTACTTCTGCAATCAGATCTTCTTCTTTCTTAATTTTCGGAGGTCGCCCTGTGGATTTCCTTCCTCTGCGTTCTGCGTAAAGTCCATCCGCTCCTTCTTCAAGATAGATTCGTTCCCATGCTGCTACTCTATCATGATCGCATATGTCAAATTGACGTGCAGTTTCACGATAGCTTAACTTTTCTCTGTGCATTGTTTCCACTACTTTGATTTTGAATTCCGGTGTGTATCTTTTGTTTGGTTTTCCTTTTGGCATAAAAATGCCCCCCTTTCGTTAGATTTTTTATTGGTATATTTCTATTATACACATTGTCTAACAAAAGGGGAGCATTTCACAAAGCCGTTCCGTTTTTTTGTTCTTATTAATGAGCTGTCACGTCAGAAAATTCTATGCCGACCTGCTTGCCCTCATATGTTGCGGAATACTCAAACGTTGTGCCAACAACTATCGCCTTGCCATTGCTGTCTATCTTGAGCTTGCACTTCGGAAGCTTCTGGATATAAAGCTGTTTTGTTTCACCGGGATAGTTGTTGTCATATATCTGAAGGATATATTTTCTGTGGCAATCAGAATCCTGAATAAGTCCGATAGCGTTCACTGTATGAGTATCGTCTATAGTTGTAACAACTGGTATGCCAAGGCTGAGCTGGTCTTCAAGCTTTTCAAAGCCCTTGCTGTCGTTGTTAAGGTTATACTCTGACGAAGAATCGTCCCACTGGAGGGCGTTAAGTCTGTAGAGTGCCTTTGCGAACTCTGCGTCATTTGAGGAATAGCCACCCTTTATTTTGCCAATGCCGTTTGCTATATCCATATCAAGCAGCTCGACCTTTTTCCAGCGGAGATTGCCGCCTGATATTTTCGTAACGTCCTTTACCCAGCCCTTGTTCTTGCTGTCATACTTATAGTCATCATTAAGGGTGAGAATATCCCCTGTGCATGAATAGTCGAGATACTTTGTAACGTCTGAATATGTGCCCGCAAAAAGGTCTGAGGTTATCTTGCTAAGCGGCACTCTTTCGTCATACTGTTTACCAAAGTCTGTTCCGCTTATGTCATAGCCTGCGGCATTCACCTTTATGTCGCTCTTATCTGACGGAGCGATATCCCCAAGAGAAGTCTTTACATTTCCGAGATACCAATCTCTTGCCATAACAGCCATGCCGAAGTCAACGCTTGCGGTAGTTGTTGTCCTGAAATTCTTGAATGAGAAGCCGTTCACCTTTGGGTCAAAGCCTGTGTTGTAGAGCGAATAACCTCTTACATTATCGTCAGCGTTTGTGTATGTAACGATATCATAGTTCAGTGTAGTAACTATCTGCTTGTAAACGTCATTGAGGGCGTTTGCGTCGGAAGCCGAGTAATATTTTCCGCCTGTGGAATAAGCAAGCTTCTGAAGCCAATCTCTGTCAACATCTCTGCCAAGACCAACTGTAAGAACGATTATGTCCTTATCCTTTGCGGTATTTGCAAGGCTTGAAACGCTTGCAGGATTTGGCTCGTCAGACTCGCCGTCGGTGAGCATCACAATGATATTCCTGTATTTTCCACCGGAAGTTGTCTTGAACTCGTCCATGCACTTTTTAAGAGCCGTCTGGCTGTGAGTGCCGTTAAATATCTCTTTCTCAGACTTTATCTTATCGAGAGCTTCCGTAAGCTTCGTCTTATCATCAGTGAAGTCTACCATCTTTTTGTAGCTTCCTGTGAACTTGCAAATGCCGACCTGATAGTGGCTCTCAAACTTGTCGATAAGATTCTTTGCAAATTCAAGACGCTTGAAGTCAACATCATTCTCAGAAGAAGTTACACACTGCTCCTTTGGATACATAGAGCCGGAGTTATCAACGAGGAAGCAGATCCTTGTTGTGGCTTCATCGTTTACAGTTTTCTCAACGCCTACCACATAAGTGCCAAGCTCTGTAAGAGAAGCCGAAACTGTCTTTTTGCTCTTGTCTGCCTTTGAATCCACCTTTGTGTAAAGGGTCGAGCGTGAATCAAATCTCAGCACTGTAAGGTCATCAAATGAATATCCCATTTTACTCAGCTTTGCAGTGTCGATATCAAAAGTTATCTTTGCCGAGTTGAACTTATAGTCAGAATAAGCGTCATAAGCCTTTGTGACGATACTTGCATTTGAAGAGATACCAAAGAGGTCAAGCTCAACGAGGGTCGCACTGGCAGCGTTTGCGTCGCCCTTTATTTCAAGGCGGCAGTCCCCTGCATTTTTTTCCACTGTAAGCTCTCTTTCAGCGTCATTGGTCTTTCCGTCAGACTTTGACTCTCTCGGATTTGTGCCTGCCATAAGCTCATAGCCGTCAAGAAGACCGTCGCCGTCAGTATCGGCTTCAATAGGGTTCGTGCCTAGCTTTATCTCATCGCCGTCGCTTATTCCGTCATTGTCAGTATCCTCGCTTTGAAGGTTAGTGCCATGACGTACCTCATCGGCATTCTTTATGCCGTCACCGTCCCAGTCCTGATCGTCAGAAAACTCCGACTCTTTGAAAGTGGTGCTTATGTCAAGCTTTGTTATGACCGATTTCGCCATAGCGATACGGTTATTCTCCCTTATTTTCAGACCCACGATAACACAGGCAGCCACAAGGAACGCAAGCACTATACACAGCACTAGCAACGCTATCTTCTTTTTGCGCTTTCCTCTGTTCATGCTCTGAACAAAATCATTCGTATCAGAAAAATTTGCTTTCATAAATATTAATTCCCCTTATCAGATCACATATTTCACGATATTAATATTTTAGCATATATGTAACTCATTTGCAAGCAAAATAGCCTAGAATAATTCACAAAATAAACTGTTCTTTTTTGTTTACAAACAGTATATCTTACCAAAACATTAACAAGATAATTCTTTTATTATTAACCTAAAATAAATTAAAACCTTCTTTTTCCACAAAAAAAGGGGCAGCCCCTCTCGGAACTGCCCTTTGGCATAATACTATCACTCTTCTGTAACAGTATTATAAATAACGTTCACAACGAAGTCCTTGTCATAATCTACCTGCAAGATAGAATCAGGCTCAAGCTCGTCTGCAATGATCTTCTTTGCGATAAGAGTTTCGATACGTCTTTGGATAAACCTCTTGAGAGGTCTTGCACCGAAGTTCTGATCGTAGCCCTGATTTACGATAGCTTCCTTAGCGGCGTCTGTTACCTCTATGCTTAGCCTCTTGTCTTCAAGACGCTTGCCAAGCTCTGCAAGCATAAGGTCAACGATCTTGTATATCTCCGTCTTCATAAGAGGCTTGTAGTAGATTATATCGTCAAGTCTGTTAAGAAACTCAGGTCTGAACTGCTGTTTCAGCAGAGCGTCCACCTTGTCCCTTGCTTCCTGAGATATCTCGCCCTCAGGTGTGATGCCCTCAAGAATATAAGGAGAACCAAGGTTTGAAGTGAGGATTATGATAGTGTTCTTGAAGTCAACCGTTCTGCCCTGTGAATCTGTGATACGTCCGTCGTCAAGCACCTGCAAAAGGATATTGAAAACGTCAGGGTGAGCCTTTTCGATCTCGTCAAGAAGAACTACTGAATAAGGCTTTCTTCTTACAGCCTCGGTGAGCTGACCGCCCTCCTCATAGCCTACATATCCCGGAGGCGCTCCGATAAGACGGCTTACGCTGAATTTCTCCATGTACTCCGACATATCTATACGAACGATATTGTTCTCGTCGTCAAACAAAGCCTGAGCAAGAGTTTTTGCAAGCTCTGTTTTACCAACGCCTGTAGGGCCAAGGAACAGGAACGAACCTATCGGCTGATTTGGATTTGCGATACCGGCACGAGATCTCATTATAGCCTCAGACACACGCTCAACGGCTTCGTCCTGACCGATAACTCTCTCGTGGAGGATATCAGGCAGGTGGAGAAGCTTCTCACGCTCGCCCTCCATAAGCTTTGCCACAGGGATACCTGTCCAACGGCAGATTATCCTTGCGATCTCTTCCTCTGTTACCTTATCTCTTAGCAGAGTGTTCTTTGTCTTTGACTTTTCTGCCTTTTCTTCTTCCTCGGCAAGCTGCTTCTGCAAGTCAGCCATTCTGCCGTATTTCAGCTCTGCAAGCTTGTTAAGGTCATATTCACGCTCCGCTCTCTCGATATCCTTTGAGCATTGCTCGATATCCTCACGGAGCTTCTGCACCTTAGAGATAGCAGACTTCTCATTCTCCCATTTAGCTTTCATCTCATTGAACTGCTCACGCATTTCTGAAAGCTCTTTCTGCACCTCATGAAGATGTTCAACTGCAAGCTTATCAGTTTCCTTTTTAAGGACAGTTTCCTCTATCTCGTGCTGGAGTATCTTACGTCTTATCTCATCAAGCTCGGTAGGCATTGAGTCCATTTCCGTTCTGATGAGGGCGCAGGCTTCGTCCACAAGGTCGATAGCCTTATCAGGAAGAAATCTGTCTGTGATATATCTGTTTGAAAGAACAGCCGCCGCAATAAGCGCCTGATCCTGAATTTTTACGCCGTGGAATACTTCATATCTTTCTTTCAGACCACGGAGTATAGAGATAGTGTCCTCAACTGTAGGCTCGTCTACCATAACAGGCTGGAAACGTCTTTCAAGAGCGGCGTCCTTTTCAATATACTGACGGTACTCGTTAAGAGTCGTTGCACCGATACAATGGAGCTCGCCCCTTGCAAGCATAGGTTTCAGCAGGTTGCCTGCGTCCATTGCGCCGTCTGACTTGCCTGCGCCAACGATATTGTGAAGCTCATCTATAAAGAGGATTATCCTGCCCTCAGACTTCTTTATCTCCTCAACGACAGCCTTAAATCTCTCCTCAAACTCGCCTCTGTATTTTGCGCCTGCGATAAGCGCACCCATATCAAGCGAGAAAACCTGTCTGTCTTTCAGACTGTCAGGAACATCTCCACTGACGATACGCTGAGCAAGACCCTCTGCAATGGCGGTCTTACCAACGCCAGGCTCACCAATAAGGCAAGGATTGTTCTTTGTTTTTCTTGAAAGTATCCTTATAACGTTTCTTATCTCGCTGTCTCTGCCGATAACAGGGTCAAGCTTGTTCTGTCTTGCAAGCTCCACAAGGTCCTGACCGTACTTTTTCAGCACGTCATAGGTTTCCTCCGGATTCTGGCTCGTTACCTGAGCGTTTCCTCTTACAGCTTGAAGAACTTTCAGAAACTTTGATTTTGTTACCCCAAAGGTCTTGAAGATCTCTTTTACTGCGCTGTTAGGGCTGTCCATTATGCCCATAACAAGATGCTCTACTGAAACATACTCGTCCTTCATTCTTGAAGCTTCCGACTCAGCTTCCGCAAAAGCCTTGTCAAGGTCGCTTGAAATGTATACATAGTCCTGCGCACGTCCGCCTACCTGTACCTTAGGTATATCGTCAACTGCTCTTGTAAGAGCCGCCTCTATATTTTCAGGGGCGATATCCATTTTTACAAAAAGCTGCGGCACAAGACCGTTTTCCTGTGAAAGCAAAGCCAGCATAAGGTGCTGCTGGTCAACAGCCTGATTTGAGTTTCTTGAGGCAATGCTCTGCGCTTCCTGCAAAGCTTCCAATGATTTCTGTGTCAATTTCTGAGCGTTCATAAAATTACCTCCCTTATCATCTTAAAAAGATATATGCTCACAGCAGGCGGAATGCTCCGCCCACCGTTTAAAGAACGACAACGCCTTTTTTCAGATATCTTTCATACATTTCAGATACCTTTCTTGCCGCCGTTTCAGGTTCTGCAGCGTTGTCAAAGTAAAGCTGAATACAGCTGTCCATACAGCTTATATAATCACCGATAGCGTTCGCTATATCCTCGTCGGTCAGCTCCGACTGAGGCGGTGCGTAAAAATCTCTTGTAAATCTGCCCTCGGCTGTTTCATAAGGCACACCCGTTGTGAAAAGATACGAAAGATATTTTTCCTCGAGCCTTGCCCACAGCTTAAAAAAGCTGTCAAGCATTGAAATGAGCTGTGTGCTTTGGGTTCTGAAAGATACTTTCAGCCTCCCCACCTTTCCGTGAAAATCTCGGCTCAGCTCTATGCTGTATCGTATGGTCGGCTTATATTTATATCTCAAAGGACTTTTTATAGACATCATAGCGTCAGAGGGCTGATTAAGGGTCTGAAACCTGCTGTCCATAAGCTGTTCTATTTTAGAGAATATCTCACGCATTCTTTTTTCAGGGGTGAGAAGCTGAACACGCTCTGCCAAAATCTGATTTATCAGATTTGAACGGCTGGTATTCATGGAATATGCCAGTCTGTCGATAGCCTCCACCACATCGTCTGCAAGCACCAGACTATACACGCTCTTGTTCACTTTGCTCTCATTCCTTTCTTTAAGGCGTTCCCATATGGCGTCGCCTTTTATCACTGTACTTATTATACCACATTCTAATAATTTGTCAATATGATTATATAATTTTAATTACGAATTATATAGATGCACAATAGAATGTATGTTCTGCACCTCTAATTTGTGCAGTTTTATTGAAAACTTGTCAAAAGTGTGATATAATAACAGATACCAAGTTGGAAAGGCGTGATAAAAATGCTCAAAGGCGTTATATTTGATATGGACGGACTAATGATAGATACGGAAAAGCTGCTCACAAGGTTTTGGTGCGAGGCGGCGAATCATTACGGCTATCCAATGACAAAGGAACACGTTCTGGGCATACGCTCTCTTGCAGCGAAGTATGCTATCCCACATCTTAAAGGCATTTTCGGAGAGGATTTTGATTACTACAAAGTTCGTGCCAAGCGTATCGAGCTTATGAACGAGTTTATCAGGCAAAACGGCATAGAAAAGAAAAAGGGGCTTGATGAGCTTCTTGACTATCTTGACAGCACAGGGCTGAAAAAAGCCGTTGCCACTGCCACCGACCTACAGCGCACCACGCTGTATCTCAGCTCTATAAATATCATTGACAGATTTGACAAGCTTATCTGCGGAAACATGATAGAAAACGGCAAGCCCGCCCCTGATATTTATCTCGCCGCCGCAAAGGAGCTGGGGCTTGACCCTAGCGAGTGCATTGCCCTTGAGGACTCACCAAACGGCATACGCTCCGCCCACGCCGCAGGCTGCAAGCCTGTTATGATACCCGACCTTTCACAGCCTGACGAGGAAACAAAAAAGCTTCTGTATGCCTGCTGTGATGACCTTTCCAAGGTCATAGGTGTGATACAAAAGCTTGTGTGATATGATATATTCTGTCAATCCATGTAGGGGCGAACATTGTTCGCCCGCTTTTTGTAAAAACGCTATAAAAATTGATACAATGTTACACGAATTGACACAAACGCTACATAGGGATAGTAAAACCGATAGCTTTATCACTTCGACGGGCGAACGCTGTTCGCCCCTACATTAAATTGCAATCAAATACAAAAATGCGGATACCTCCACGATATCCGCATTTATTTTTTTATCCTGTCTAATTAATCCTCGACCTCAGAAACAGAAGACGTGTCAGTGTCCGTTTTGCTGTCCTTGTCTTTATTATCAGAAGCCTTGCCGCCCAGATACTTTTCATAAATAGCAATCTGATCCTCAACAGACTTCAGCTCGTCCTTAGATTTTGTTGTAACACAAATATATGTGTGTCCGTTATCATCAAGTATAGTTGAAAGGGTATACTTGGCCTCGTCTGTGAAGCCTGTCTTTCCGCCCTCGATGCTTATGCCGTCGTCAGCCTTGCCGTCGCCGTCACAATCCACATAGTAACCCTCAATTCTCTGTGCAACAATGCTTGTAAGCTCGATACCGTCCTTGTGCTGTTTTGTCTTTGAAGTTGTGTACTTTGTTGCTGTAAGCACTTCACGACAAGTTTCGTTATCCATAGCCGCCTTTGTGATAACTGCGATATCCTGCGCTGTGGAATAATGATTTTTGTTGTGCAGACCGCTTGCATTCACAAACTTTGTGCCGGTAAGACCAAGCTCCTGGATCTTAGCGTTCATAAGCTCAACAAACTTCTCCTCTGAGCCTGCAACTGCGTTTGCAAGACCTGTTGTGCCGTCAGCACCGCTCACAAGGATAGCTGAATAAAGCAGGTCTTTCATTGTAACAGTTTCTCCGGCTTCAAAGCCTGCTCTTGATGCGTTGTCCTCGATAAGAGGGTCGATATCATCGCTTGTGAACTTATATGTAGCGTCCATATCCTGAATATTCTCTGCGGCTACAAGAAGCGTAAGCATCTTTGTAAGAGAAGCAGGATATACCTTTTTCTCGTAATTATAACCTGCAACTATCTCGTTTGTGTCAGCGTCAACAAGTATAGCTGAGTTTGCTGTCATACCCTTTATATTTATATCCTGATAATTTGCAGACTTCACAGGATAATTGCTCACAGGCTCTTCCCCAACTGATGAAAGGTCGTCAACCTCTGAAACCTCCTCAGAAGAGCTTTCCTCAGGTTTGCTGTTCACCTTAACAACTGCGTCTGTCACCTTGCTTGCCTGAATGGTATATCTTCCTGTCACCACCAGTGCCGCTGAACCGACAGCCACAAGCATTATAACTATAAGCACAGCAACTATAGCTGCACCGCCCTTTTTGTTTGTCCTCTTCATTTTTACAACAATTCCTTTCCTAGTGCTTATACTGCACCTATCTCCTCTTTTTCTTCCTTATGACCATATTTCGCTTCATACTCGTTAAGAGTATCGTGACAATATTTAAGTATATCTCTTCTCGTCACAATACCTATAAAAACTTCCCTGTCATCAATAACAGGCACAAAGTTCTGATCCATTGAAAGAAGTATCAGATCCTCGATAGTAGAATAAACATAGACGGGTTTCATTCTAACACGTCTTGTTATCTCGCTTATCTTATATTTTTCCAGCTCACGCATATCCTGAATGCCATTATTGAGCATGAACCACAGAAAGTCGCCCTCTGCAAGGGTCTTTACATATCTGCCCTCACGGTCGATAACAGGCACAGCGGTAAAGCTGTGATTTTTCATTTTCTCAAGAGCCTGCCTTGCTGTGTTGTCATCATAGACAAAATCCACGCAAGCCTTCGGCTTCAAAAACTTTAGTATATTCATTTTTATATATGTCCTCTTGTTAGCATACGTTTTTATGCGGTAACGACCGCACCTATAATTATACCAAAAAAACGCATACAAGTAAAGCATAGAGAGGGCATTTTCCGCCCTGCGTTTTCAACAAATCTCCACGCTGAAATTGTGCATTTTGACTTACTGCTGTGCAGGCTTGTAGCCGTATGTGTAAACAAGGCTCACAAAGCTGTCATAGGATATGGTCTTAAGATCGTCCGTCTGATATCCCCCTGCACTGAGATCGTCTGTTGTAACGCCTGCTTTGTTGAAGATACCCTGACAATAGCCAAGCCTCTGATCCTCTGACATACTGTCAAAGTCCACAAGACTTGTCGCCTGAGATACGTCAAACAGGCTGTCGTCAGCATCCCCCGAAAGCTCGTCAACAGTATATTCTGAAACTGTATCATCTGAGCCTTCAACAGTAAAGGTCTGCGTGTATTTTTTTAAGCTTCCGTCAGATTTATCAAAATACAGGTCGATAGCAGTAATGTATGTGTCGCCCGTATAAGTGTACTCCTCGATATCGAAATCATCAGCCTCATCACTGTTTATATGACCATAGGTTCTCGGCAGGTTTTGCTTGACTATGCTTTCAAGAACGCCGTCAAGCTCCGTCACGTCTGACTTGTGATAAACACCGGTCACGTTATCGTAATCATATCCTACTCCGTCAACTGAGATAAATCCGCTGGAGCCTATATCTGATGTGACTTTAAGATATATGTTTCCGCCCTTTTTGGCTCTTACTACCTCCTGCTTTGAGCCGTCGGCTTCTGTGCAGGTCGTTTTCAGAGTGTAGTCACCGTCAAAGATCGCAGCGGTTTTTGCAATAAGCTCGCCCTGCTCGTTCAATACCTTACTGTCCGCATCACTCTCGTTGCCCTTGCTGTCCTCAGACTTTGCGCTGTCGGCATTGTCGGCTGTTGAAACGTTCGCCTTGCTCTCTGTGACAGAAGAGCTGTCCTTACTATCCTTTGAACAGCCCGCTGCACACAAGCATACCACGCAAGCGCAGAGAGCCGCACATATTTTCTTTATATCCATATGTAAATATCCTTTCAGACCATGTACTATATTTCTTTTTCAAGACAATACTGCTCTTAACATTATACACCCCTTAAACTTTTATGTCAAGAGATAAGGCGGAGTGTAAAGATCGGTGCATTATTTGCTTTTTTACCTTATTTACGCACATAAAAATACAAAAATCGCCCATCAATGTATACTGTGAGTTCATGCTTTTTTCACAAAAGTCTGATATACTATTTGGGTATTCTGACGAAAGAACACCTAAAGAAGAAAAATATATGTGAAAGAGGAAGTAAAAATGGAAGCAGGTCTGATAATCGGAAACCAAATAATAATAATGTTCATTATCCTTATTATAGGCGCATTTTGCTATTTAAAAGGGATAATCACAAAGGACGGAACAAAACAGTTGTCCTCATTCGCACTGAATATAATCAATCCTGTGCTTATATTCATGTCCTATCAGTCAAAATATGACAAGAGCCTTGTGCATGGATTGCTGTGGTCTTTTCTGCTGTCAGCGATATCCTATGCAGTGACCATTTTGCTCACCTATGTTCTTATAAGAAAAAAGACTCCCGACCTTGCGGTGGAGCGTGTTTCGTCAATATATTCAAACTGTGCATTCATGTGCATACCCCTTATAAACGGCATTTACGGCTCAGAGGGCGTTTTGTATCTTACAGCGTATCTTACGTTCTTCAACGTCCTTATCTGGACGCACGGACTTATGACAATGAAAGGCGAGCGTGACTTTTCTTCTCTTGTGAAAGCCCTTATCTCACCGTCAGTTATAGCCGTTGTGGTCGGTCTTATTTGCTATCTTACAAATATCAGACTGCCGAAAGTTCCTGCAACAGCTTTGCAGTACATAGCAGATATGAACACGCCTATCGCCATGGTGATAGCAGGTGCAACAGCCGCACAGACCAACGTTTTGAAAGCCCTTCAAAACCGCCGTATCTACTACGTTTCACTGTGCAAACTCATAATACTCCCTGTGGCAGGCTTCCTTGCAGCGTGGATACTTGACCCTCCTCCGATAGTTCTTATGACAGTTACCATAGCCGCCGCCTGCCCTGCTGCGACTATGTGTACAATGTTCGCTGTAAATCTTGACAAGGACCCTAAAACAGCCTCAGAGATCTTTACAGTCACCACTATCCTCAGTGCTGTAACTCTGCCGCTTATAACTATCTTTGCCGACAGAATTACATATCATATTTAAAGTCAGCCCAAGCAAACATATCCGTATAAACAAAAAGACCTGTCAGCATTTCGCTGCACAGGCTGTGAAAAGATAAATAAGCTACGCTCTGCAATGCTTTCCGAAAACCTCGGAGAGCATTTTTATCACTCTTTTTGCTGCACCGCAGGTAATTCTATAAAAAGCCTGCCGCACACACTGATCCCCTTCATGACAACACCGTTTAAAGAGATTTCAAACGTCTTGCCTTTATAATTTTTTATCCACCCATAGTATACACCTTACTTCATCGGTGCCTCGGATAATAAAAGTATAACATATAATCAATTCACTGTCAATATTTCTTTGAACAAATAGCATATAAATTGTATATTTCAATAAAACAACCAGAAAATTTATAGCGTTTTACACAAAATTGTCAGAAAGCATTCTCAAACAAGACACAATTTCTCCGCTATTTTACTTTTTTCTGCAAAATATTATCCTCCGCCCTCATAAAAAATCTGTATACATCTCCAAGAGAAGCAAGGTCACTGCATACTGTGTCCAGCAAGTTCACGTTGAAAAGCAGCTTAGGGTCTTCACTGTCAAAACTTACACCGATATCCTTTTTATTGAGCCACAAAGCGTCCTCACGGCTGGCATTTGGAAAATGGTCACGCTTATACTCGTCACCGAACAAAACGAACTTGCTGTTGTCTTTCAGCGCCTTGTAAGCCTTTTTATATTCCTGCGCCCCTGCAAGTATCATCGTCCTCATTTCGTCCATACTTTCTCTGTCGGTTTTGTAATATCCACAACCATAGCCGAAACCATGGGTAGAGATATAGAAATAAAACTCAGGCATGGGGTGATATTCGCTTTTGTCACGCTGGCATTTCAAAGAACACCACACGCTCTCTCTGAATATCGGTCCGCCCTTGTTGTAACGTGCGTCTTTGTAAAGCCTTGATATCTTTTTCGGGTTGCATACTATCCTGCTGTCAATATCGTTCATTATAGGCGTTAGCGCAGTGATAAGCTCCGCAAAAGGCTCTTCTATAAGCCTGTGATAATCCGCCTTATGCTCCTTGAACCATTCCTTACTATCTCTCGTATGATTTTCAAACAAAAAGCCGATAGCCTCTTCACTAAATAGCATTTTTTCTCTCTCCTTGATGTATCTAAACTTATTATAGTATATCACGATTTGCATTTTTAATCAAGAAAAAAGAGCCTGCCAAAGCAAGCTCCTTAATGACAAAATTTACCAAAGCGTCTTTATAACGTCCTCAGCTATCTGCTCAGGAGTAAGATGATTTTCTTTCAGCACCTCGGCAGGGTCATAGCGGTCATAGAACTTCTTTTCAAGACCAAAGCAAAGGGCCTTTACATCACTGTCACCGTAAAATCTTGCTATCTTCTCGCCAAAGCCGCCCTCAAGAACGCCGTCCTCAAGAGTGATAACAGTCTTGTGGTCAGCCTTGAGGCTTTCAAGCATTTCCTTGTCAATGCCTGTGATGTAGTAAGGGTTTATTACAGTAGCCTTGACACCTGTTTTTTCCTCGATAAGCTTTGCAGCCTCAACGCCCATGCCGTAGAACGAGCCAAGTGCAATAACAGCAACCTGACTCCCCTGCTGTGTCATCTCATACTTGTTGAGCTTTGAAAGATCCTTTGTGAAAGGCTTGCCGTCTGAAACAATGCTTGCAGGAACTCTTATTGCAACAGGGTGTTCTTTCTGTTCAAGGGACCAATCCAGCATTGCAAGATATTCTTCCTTTGTTACAGGTGCAAGATAAACAAGCTCAGGGATATTTGATATCATCGGTATATCGTAAATTCCAAGGTGAGTAACGTCACTCATGCCGTAAACCGAAGCCGCAAAAACAGCTATTGTAACAGGACTTTTATTTATGCAAACGTCCTGAGAAAGCTGGTCGTAGGTACGCTGTAAGAACGAGCTGTAAACGCCGTAGAAAGGCTTCCCACCGTTCTTTGCTATACCTGAGGCAAGTGCCACTGCGTGTTCCTCTGCAATGCCCACGTCCATAAACTGCTTGCCTGCTTTCTTTCTGACATCAGTAGTGAAGCCGAAAACCGTCGGAGTAGCGGAAGTTATAGCACACACGGACTTGTCAGCCTGCATTTTCTCAAGAAGATGATCGCAGGTAACAGTTCCGTAATCCTCGCCCTCAGAATTGTAAAGGGACTTGCCTGTTTCAGGGTCGAAGGGCATATGCCAGTGCCATGTTTCCTTATCCTTTTCCGCAGGAGCATAGCCCTTGCCCTTTAGTGTTACAATGTGAACGACAACAGGCTTTTTGCTGTCCTTTACGCCCTCAAAAGCCTCAATAAGCGAAGGGATATCGTTGCCGTCCTTAACGAAAACGTAGTCAAGACCCATTGCCTTGAAAAGGTTACATTCAGCCTTGCCCTCGGTATCACGGAGAAGCTTGAGATTTCTGTACATACCACCGTGGTTTTCAGCGATAGACATATCGTTATCGTTCACAACGATTATGAAGTTTGTATCCATTTCCCCTGCAAAGTCGATACCCTCCAGAGCTTCGCCACCGCTGAGTGAGCCGTCGCCGATAACAGCGATAACGTTGCCCTCCTCGCCCCTGAGATCTCTAGCCTTTGCAAGACCGCTTGCAAGGCTCACAGAAGTGGAAGTATGGCCAACCGTAAAAAAGTCATGCTCGCTCTCCTCCGGGTTTGTGTAGCCTGAGATATCATCGAACTTGTCAGCGTCAAGATAGGACTCCTTTCTGCCTGTGAGCATTTTATGTGGATAGCTTTGATGTGAAACGTCAAAAACTATCTTGTCCTTGGGGGACTCAAAAACATAGTGCATTGCGATAGTGGCTTCCACCATGCCGAAGTTAGGGCCAAAATGTCCGCCATGCCTGCTGAGCCTGAAAAGCAGAGCCTTTCTCATTTCCTCAGCCAGCGCTGTCATTTCATCAACAGTGAGCTTTTTAACGTCAGCAGGTGAGTTTATTTTTTCAAGATACATTTTCATTTCCTCCTGTTTTATTTATAATTTTTCTTAGCTTTAGCTTACTTATATTGTACCACCTGGAGTTAGCTCCAAGTCAACAGGTTGTAGAGATATTTTACATTTTATTAACAATCGACCTAACAAAAAAAGCACGGTCATGTGCCGTGCTTAGTATATTTCTCTTGAAAAAAATTAATGCCGTGCTATAATTATAGTATCACCAATATCACACCGGAAAGGTCTTGAAAGCATGAAATACAAAGTTATAGACATAAGTGAAGAGGATTACGGCTGCGAGGGCATACCGGAGGACAGCGAACTCATGTGCAGTGTTTTGATCGAAAGCTCTGACGGCACACAAAAATGGTTGAAAATAGCTGACCGATATCTCAGAGAAAACGACATTGATATAGGCAGTGTCATCACAGCAGACTAGCCTGCCTCCCCTGGAATATCACGCATTATCCACGCAAGCTGTTCTTCTGTAGGCTCTTCTATCTCATAGCCGTTGACATGGTCGCCCTTGAAACAGTTTTGATACAGCTCCACCCATGCAAATGTTGACAGTTTGCAATCAGAATAGATTTCTTTTTCACCTTTGTACGGCAGATCTTCAGGATAGCAGGTCTTGATAATAGGATTTCCATAAGGGGTGCAGTCCTCGAACTTATCCGAAGAAGAACCCACACAGCACACTCCGCTCAGTGAATATCTTACCGCAAGATACTTTTCGCCCTCCTCATTAGGGTTCTTTTTAAAAGCTATCTGCGCCAGCTCCACAATAGCTTCTGCGGCGTATATAGGATAAGGAATTAAATATCCGTTGTGAAGCTCAAAGATCTTGTCCTTGTAATGAAAAGTCTTTCGCTTTTCGATAGTGCCATATTCTGCATACTGAAAAATGTTCAGCTCAGGGGCATCGGAGTAATAGTCGGTGACAATTTTCCCTGCCTTACTGCGGAAATAGCGTTGTTTCTGCGCTTCAAGCTGGTTCGATCCCACATTTTCATCAGAAAAATAATTGTGTTCAAATTCGTCGATATCCTCAGTAAAAAACGAAGCTGTGCCGCTTGTGCATGAGGGACAGTTGGCGTCAAACAAGGTTATTTTGTATATCATATGGATTTCCTTTCCTAGAAGCAGTGCCAAGCATTTCGGTACTGCTTTTATTATATCCTATTATGTTTCCGTTTGAGGTAAACAAGACTATTTTTCTTTGTCGCAAAGTAGAAAATATTCGCTCATGAGTTTGGCGAGGTGCAACGGCGCAGGCAGGCGGACAGATTGCCTGGAAGGATTTTCAGGCATAAGCTCTCTCAGTAGATTTGCATATCCCACCCACTGCTTAGGGTCGTCCTCCCCCCTAAGCTGTAAAGGATAATACTCCATAAGAGCGCATTCGTCAAAGTTCAGCTTTGGATTGTCAGCCCTGCATTTTTTGTAGCTGTCCTTAAACTCAAAATTGTTTGGACAGAGGTCAATTCCCCAAAAAACATCTTTATGACGATAAACGCCTGAAGCACGAGTAAAATCGCCCTTTGCATTTATTTCAGTATAATAATCAGGCACTTCCAAAGTGCTTACGCCCTCTCTAAGACGGATAATTCTAAGATGTGAGTCTGTGAAAGCTGCCGTCCTTTCAGAGATAGAATTTCCTATCTTAATTTTCTCAGGAACAAAAGGCTTTTTCATGTTATAGCCTGAAATGCTCGTGTCAGATATTCCGTGCCACAACTTTCTTGTCAAACCATTGCAAGAAACAAGCACAAGTCCGTCGCTTTCCTTATAAAGATCTCTCAAGCCCAAAAGCTTAGTGACAAATCCACCCCTTGCGGCTTTATTGCACTTGTCTACAAAATCGTCCTTTCTTGAAAGCTTTGAAAAAGCAATAAGCGCTTCGGGATAAGAAAGCTCTCTTTCATCAAACAGACCGCACTCGGCTTTTACCTGTCCGCTTCGTGCGTTGAAAGTCACATACGCAGGCAGGAACTTAGCCGTCAACACTGGCGATTTGCTTTCAGCCGCCCACAAAGGTCTTAAAGTCTGATAAGCATACACACCTATCACATCAGCGGCGCAGGCAGGATTTTTCACTGTGTTCCTGTTGTCAGCAAATTCCGTGTATCCAAACTGTCTGAAAATATCCAGCACCGCTCCATGTATCCTGCTTTTTGAAGGCTTATCCTTAGCTTTCTCATCTAAAACGTCAGGGACAATAAACTGCGTAAGGCGGTTTGTGTCCGCAAAACCTGCCCTCAGTGCGGCTTTCGGATCGCCCTTTTCCTCAGAAGTGTTTTTCAGGATAACCACTGCGCCCTTTATCTCAGCCGACTTCTCAACGCTTTCCTGCACCCTTTTTATGCGCAAAAGGTGGTCTTCATAGCTTTTGCCGTTCATCATATCCCCAAGAGAGCCTATACTGCACTTTTCTATCTCTATTTTCACATCTGAGCCGTCCGTGTTGCCAAAATACTGGCAGATATCCTCCATAATAGCGTTTTTTAAAGGCTCGTCGCTGTCATGACCGTATATCTCGAGAGTGATCTTATCCCTGCCCGTGCAGACTTTCAGCCTTTCTCTGCGCATTTTCTGGATATCAGCCGCCTCAAATTTCTTTTTATCAGGTTTATTATAATGCACCGCACCCACAGACTGCACCTCGCCCATAGGCTCTGCGATATCTTTCAGAAGCGGCGTCAGCTGATGATAAAACTCACATTTTTCCTTTACAGACACTCCTGTGCCAATTTTCATATTGGTGAAATCCATGCCGAATTTATAAGGCAAAAGTATCTGCGGTCTCGCATTTTTGCCCACATAAATTTCAGGGTGTTTAAGCACCTCGTCCGCCGCAGGAAATTTTGAGTTATTATGATACAATCCATAGCAGTTTATGTCAGCATAGTTCCAATCACGAAAATATTCTGTCTTTTCTTTATCAATATTTTTTTGCTGCTGCTTCATTTTCATAACTCTGTATTTATTTTCAGACATTTTCACAAGAGCGTTTATGTTCTCTTTAAGGTATATCTTCTTTTTCCAAGCATTTGAAACAAAGCGTTTCACGCTTGGAAAAACAAGAAGCATACACTCACGCTGGGGCGGAGTTGTCTGAACTGAAAATTCAAGCCCGTAGGAATAATATTGACCCTTATATTCTATAGGCTGGCTAACAAGCTTTTTTAAGCCACAATTGCTGAACGTAAGCTCCTGACCGAAAAAGGGTATGGTCTTTCCATTAAGAGAGTTCGCCACATACAGCGCAAAGGCGTCAAAGGCATAGTCCACCGCCGCAGTGCCGTCCTCGTTGAAAAGGCATACTTCTTCCGAGGTGATACCATATCTCAGCACATCAGGGTCTATCTCGCTTTTAAACTTTTCTGCTATCGCCTTTGTTTCCGAGGTTGCCTTATCATTCAGCTCATATTCTGCCGTGACCCATATTTTCATTATCTTGCATATCTTATGAACATCAGGCTCATTCAAAGACACGAACCACCTGCTGTCATCAGAATTTGCTTTCATGTTGCCCACGTTTACAACTTCGTCAAGCCACCCGTTCAGGCATGCTTTCAAGCCGAACAGCTTCATATAATACTCCGGATCGTATTTTTTGTTGGCAGAAACTTGCAACTGTATGAGCAGTTCTTTCCAAGACTTTGGAAAAGCAAGATAATACAGCTTAAAATTCCTCTTCTTCGGAATAAATGTCATCGAATATATCGGCGAATTCATTTTTTTCAACTCCTTTTTTGAATGCTTCATAAAACGCTGATAAAGCGTTTCTGCTATCTTTCCCGTTTCTTTGTTGTCAATCATGCTGTCAATATAATCTATAAGCTCGTTTAGCAGGTCGTAGCCTGCAGTATTTTTCTCAGAACGGCGAAAAGCTCCGTCTGCAAAATAAACTCTCGGTGCAGGCTTGCTCTCGTCCGTTATCCTGCAAAGCCGTCCGAATATCTGCAAAATAAGCACAAACAAGCTTGCCGTTACGTCAAGCTTCATCACAGGGTCAAGGGAGCTTAACTGCATTTTTCCCTGACGTTCCATGAGCGACCATTGCCTTGTGGCTTCACTGCGAAGCTTTGCCGCCCTGTCAAAAGCGTTTTTCTTCCCGGACAGAACACAGTGTCTTTCAAGATAGCCGTTTAGCTTTGTGCATTTTGAAGATATCTCGTCAGGAACTTCCATTGGGCGCACCAAAAAGAATACGCTTCCAAACGCCGAATGACCGTCCTTGTCAACAATGTTATAACCTCGCTCTATCGCCTGCGCAGGGGCTACCATTATATCAGCCGAATGATCTGAAAAGTCTGCTATCTCGCTCCTGAGTATCATGTTCTCGTCAAATTCATCTGCTTCCCTGCTCATACACGCCACCGTCTTTCCATTCGACAAAAGTCTGTTGAGATAATTTGCCGCAGTTTGTGCTTCACTGTAACTGTTCACTATCATAAGCAGTTTTCCCTCAGAGCGAAGCTCCGCTTCTATTGTCCCAATTATCTTTTTTATGACCTCTGTAAGATTTTCTTCACGTTCTTCACTGCCACTGCCTGAAACTCTTATAGCAGTTCCAAGGTCTATCATTTTCGACTCCGCTATCTTCCTGCGCTTCCACTCCTCCGCTTCAAGAAGATACTTCACAGGCACATTGACATGATATTGCAAACAGCCGTCCGCCCAGCTTGAACCCGAAAGCAGCAGCACATTAGGTCCTGCGGGCTGACCCTTATCCGTGAGCCGAAGCCAAGGCATACGGTCCATAAGCGCACGTCCGAATGCGTATTGACGGTAAAGAATAAGCCCCTTTTGCGGGTCGTTCTTCATGCCGAAAAGATTACCCATTGCAGATGAAGGGAGAATTTTCTGCTGTGCGGTAAAACGTGTAGACAAAAAGTCAGTAAGCTCCTGCTGTGTTTTCCGCTCATACGGCAAAAACAAATAGGAATCGCTTATCTCCCTGATGTAATTATCGAATGCCGCCACCACAAGATAAAGCTTGATATGGTCAGAAAAAGTTTTGTCAGGCTTACAGTTATTGTCCGTGAGCCAATCGCTTATATCGGAAGAAAAAATCTTTATATCATCTTCCGACAAGGCAAATTTTAATATATGCTCAATGTCTTTGTCATGATCCAATCCAATAGTCACACGCCGCATATGCTCAAGTGATTTGTCAGATATGTATTTATTTTTCTGGTTTTCTCTGCAAATTGCCTGATACAATATTTCTGCTGAAAACGTCCTGCTAAGTATCGTTCGCCATGTGCCACCATAAGCACTTATGGCTTCTCTCACCGCCATGCAGACTCCTAAAGATCTCATAAGTTTACGGATATATCCCGATTCATTTTTCTCCATGCCGTCAAGAGCTTCCGTTTCCTTGTTCATTGCTTCACTGCATAAAGCCGCCGCATTCTGCCTAAACTTATCAAAGCTTGCTGACGGTGTGAAAAACTCGTCAAGTGTTTTCTGCACCTTGTCACATTCATCAAATACCACAAGGTCGGCTTGCTCCAGCACATACTCCAAAAACAGCTTGTTATCCCCCAAAAGCCTTATTGCCGCAAGCCCCTGCACGGTGGTCACGATAACATTTGACGTATAAACATCTCGGTACATTCTCACCGCAGGGCAAATATCCATATAAGGGCAATTATAGTGCTTTTTAATTTTCATAAGCGACCTGCACGGCTCGTTTCCAAACATTGGTGCAGAACTTTTGTCGCTCTTATTTTTTGCCATGCCGTCGATAATACAAGGGGCAGTGAGATACTTAGAATACTCATTTTGCAAATATTTTTCTTGAGCTTTCGCCACCTGATCGATGTATTTTTCACGTCCGCTCCTGCCTATCACAGGTGAGACACTAACTCCAAACTGAGATAAATAAGAACACATCTCCAGCACACTGAAACAGTGTCAAGCACAAGAACGACCTTTTTATCAGCCTTTGCAAGGTGATAAGACAGCACTTTCATAAGAGTGGATTTTCCTGAGCCGACCATGCCAACAAGGTTTGTTATCTTGTCGATCTCAAGCCTGTTTGCACTCTTAACATTGCCCTCCGTGACAGCTTTTAGGGTGTTGCTTTTGAGTATAGAATAGCAATAATCATCAGGCTTTTTCTCAGCCATTTCAGCCGCACTTGCAAGCAACTCATCTGTAGAAACACTTATCTTTTTTCTGGTTTTCTTAGGCGGAGGACTTATAGGCATTTGCGGTGTGCAGTCAGGTATCTCAACATCAGCGCTATATACAGTGGAGCTTGTCTTGTCCTTAATGCTGTAGCTGTATTCCCCACCTTTTGCGTATCCAAAATGCTTTTCTTCCTTATGGTTTCTGATATAGTCGAAGTAAACGTCCGCACGGTCAGGCTCAACTGCCAGCTCGGTGTTTCGGGCAAATTTCAAGACCTTGCTGCCCTTTTCGATTTTCTCTGTAAAAATATACAAACAAAACTCTGACTGAGCATTGCGGTAATTTTCAAGAACCTTTGCCCAATTCATCTTTGAACTGCAAGAATGTAAAAGTCTGTGAGCTTTTTGAAGCAGAAAAGCAGTTTCATCGCAAACTACCTCGCCCAAAAGGCTGTAATTATGAAGCAGAAGATACGCCTTTGTGGGGTCGCCCTCGGGCTTGCATTTTTCCAAAAGAGCAAGGGTCATTTCTGCCTTGATGAAATCATCAAGATTCACAGAAGTTGGAAGATAATTTCTAAGACTTCTTTTGATAGTTTCTAAGCTTGACATCTTCCACCTCTCCTTTCAGCTCTTTTGAAAAAATTCTCATGGAAACGCATTTAGCAATTGAATCAGGAAAACTGCTTGCTAACGCATCATTGCATATCTTGCAATAATCAGGATAATCCGTCAAACAATCGTCAGACACAACATAAAAGACTTTTTGTGCCTTAGTATGAGTAAAATCATAGTCATTTTCAATGCTCTTTTTCAGCATATAAGGGTTTCTGTGGGTCTTTGCGTCAATAGCCCAAACCTGCCCGTCAGGCAAAGTTATCTTTACATCATACTTATCTCTGTCAGGCCAAAGCTCCGCCCCGCAACCACATTTTTCCGCAATTTTCTGTATTTTCAACTCCAACTGCCCAGGCAAACACATATATCTCATAACACCATGCCTAAGCCGCCAATTGCCGTCCTGAAATCTCAATGGCTTCAAATCATCTTTTTTCGGTATATTTTTCAAACAGCTTTTGTTACAGCACTGTGCTTGTGCTCCATAAAAAGTCATTGTCCAGCCGCATTTCGGACAAATATAGCTTTCATTTGGTACATTTTCGTAGGCTTGCGAAAACATCTTATTTAAAATCTCATAGTCTTGACAATGCTCCATTTTAAATTTACGCATTTTTTCATCAGAACAAATTGGATTTTCCACAATAAACCGCCGAACAGCCACATACAATTCGTTGGTAAGGTTAGTCAATAGAGAATAAATGTAACGCTGTTCCAAGTCATTTGCGTAATCTTTCTCTGAATCAGAAATAAGATCAACACAATCGTCGGTAAGAGTATATCGACGATTTTCACTTAACTCTATCAACGCATTTGTATGATAAAGGTCAAACTTTTCCACACTTTTGACAAAATCACTGTTCCACCCCTCAAACCACGTTTTCACTGGCTTCACAGCATAATTCTCAATAAAAGCGCATTCATGGAGATCTGAAAGCATATCATATTGCTCATTCACAGCCGCCAAAGCTGCAAGCCTATTTATCCCAGCAAAAAGCTTGCTACTGTAACTATACTTATCGTTGCACTGCCGTTTCTCATACAGCCCACATGCTATCAATCGTACCATCAAGTCAAAATCCAACTCATTCAAATCTGCCACTCCTTTTACCATATAAAAAAAGCCACCTTTTGAAAAACATTAAAAAGCGACCTAATATACCAATTAAAGCAAAACAGATATGAATACCGTTATTGCCTAATGTCAAAATATGATGTTTTTCGTGTACACTCATATCTTAAATCAACATCATAATTTTGTCAATAGTTTTATTTATAAGTTTCCAATAATTTGTATCTTTATACGAATTGATACTGCAAAATTTGTAGCAGATAAACAAAAAAAGCCGCAGACAAAACGTCTACGACTTAGAAAACACTCTGGCAGGGGCAGAAGGATTCGAACCCTCGGCACGCGGTTTTGGAGACCGCTGCTCTACCAACTGAGCTATACCCCTAGATAAAAAATGTGGTGGACCATCAGGGACTCGAACCCCGGACCCACCGGTTATGAGCCGGTTGCTCTAACCAACTGAGCTAATGGTCCACATAGAGCAAAAAAAATAGCAAGCTTTTTGAGAAGCTGCATAACGACCTCACGCAAGCGAGAGGAAATATTGGTGACCCGTGGGAGAATCGAACTCCCGATGCCGGCGTGAGAGGCCGGAGTCTTAACCGCTTGACCAACGGGCCATATAATGCTGAGCTGCAGCATATAAAGAAAAACCGCAGCGAGCAAAAATATATCTGCCCGTTACGGGAATGTGGTGCACCATCGGGGACTCGAACCCAGGACCCACTGATTAAGAGTCAGTTGCTCTACCATCTGAGCTAATGGTGCATAGGTGTCGGCAGCACCCTATCTTACCGGGACGTTACCATCCAAGTATTTTCGGCGAAGAAGAGCTTAACTACTGTGTTCGGCATGGGAACAGGTGTGACCTCAACTCAA
>NZ_QTYG01000040.1:0-22827 GCF_003462045.1 Ruminococcus sp. AM31-15AC
AGAAGAAAATACGGAAAATGAAGAAATCGCAGAAATCGAGGAATTATCGGAAGAACCGGAAATGGATATGTCCATGTAGGACTTGAAATACGGCGGTTTATGTGATATAATGTACAAGATAAAATTCTGAGAGGAATACGTTCATGAGTAAAAACAGTAAGATCTGCCCGAACTGCGGCAGAAAAATGAAACAGCAGTTTATCGGATTACAGCATTGTAAGTGCGGTATAAGCTGGAAACATGATATGGGTTACTTTGAACGCACAAACGATATGGTATTCGCTTTGCAGCGTGTTAAAATCGGCAAGAAGGTAAAGCAAATGCCCATTATACGAATAAAAGAGCGAAAGGAAAATGAATATGCCGAATAAGCCGCTCCTTGACCGAGCCTTATACAAAAAAATTAAAGCTATGGACCGTGAAACAATGGACAATTTCATTCAGAATATATATCAGACAGGAAAAGACGACGTACACGCCACAGAAGTCGACTTCGACAAGCTGCGTGAAGATATATCCAAGATCAAGGGTATCGGAGAAAGCCGATTGAATGAAATAATGGCTGTGATCGAAAGTCATATAGGAGCTGACTCCGAATAATACAATTAAATATCGCAGAACTGCCGTTAAATGAGAGATCATTTAGCGGTTTTTTTATTGTCAAAATCAGAAAGGGGCGCTTTGAATGATACGAGTATTCGACGCATTTTCAGGCATCGGAGGCTTCCGATCTGCTCTGGAAAGAGTCGGAGGATTTGAAATTGTGGGGTGGTGCGAGATTGACAGATTTGCGCAGAAAGCCTACAAAGCACTGTACGATACCGGAGGTGAACAATTTTATGAAAATATCAGAGATATTGACGTCGGAAAACTTGCAGACTTTGATCTCCTTATTGGAGGTTTCCCCTGCCAGCCGTTCTCGGTCTGCGGAGCAAGAAAAGGCTTTGCCGACGAGCGAGGAGATCTGTTCTTTGAGCTTGCCCGACTGCTTGAAGCGAAAAGACCTAAGTATTTTTGCTTTGAAAACGTACCCGGTCTCATGGGGATTGACTCGGGAAAAACTTTTGCAAAAATCATTGAAACGCTTTCTCAACTGGGGTATTGCGTGGAATGGCGTGTGTATAACAGCGCCGATTACCTTCCCCAAGTCAGAAAAAGAGTTTACATTGCAGGATGTCTTGGAATCGACTGTTCCGGAAAAATACTGGCTTTCGGAAAAAGCGACAGCCAGAATTGCCGGAAAACTGAACAAATCATAGGCGGAAGTCAAGGCACGAGAGTTTATGATCCCGATGGACTTGCGGTGACGCAGTGCAGCGGTTCGGGCGGTATGGGCGGAAAAACAGGTCTGTACTTTATTGACAGCAATCCTCCACCTAATCTCACAGAAAATGCAAGATGTATAACCGCAAGGCAGAACAGCGGAGTAAGTCATCACAAAGGTGAACACTCCGCTGTTTTTTGTGATCTGAACGAAAATCCGCAGATTACGGAAAACGCCCGATGTCTGCATACAAGAATGGACTTGGGGGTAACAAACGGAACTCATAAAGGAGAAAGATCGGGAGTTCTGATTGAGGACGGACCGAGAGCAATTATCAATCCGTTTAAGGAAACTACCCGTCAAAACGGCAGACGAATAAAAAATCCCAACGAACCGATGTTTACGCTTACGGTAACCGATCGACACGGGATTGTCCACCATGGACGGATAAGACGCCTTATGCCAATTGAGGCATGGCGGCTGCAGGGTTTTACAACAGAGCAATTCGAAAAAGTTGCGGCAACGGGGATGTCCGACGCACAGCTCTACAAACAAGCCGGAAATGCCGTAAGCGTACCCGTTGTTGAAGAAATTGCGAGAAATTTATTGAAATTTGATGAGGAGATAAATTAAATGAATAATATGATCAAGATTTTCAAAAATGAGGAATTTGGTTCTCTCAGAATTTTAAAGGATGATAACGGCAGAATTATGTTCTGCGGCAAGGACGTGGCTTCTGCATTGGGCTACAGCAACACAAAGGACGCAATAAGGCGGCATTGCAGGTGGGGCGTGAAACACGACCTACCTCATCCGCAGTCCCCAAGCAAGACCATTAAGATGATTTTTATTCCTGAGGGCGATGTTTACAGACTTGTCGCACACAGCAAACTGCCAAGAGCTGCGGAATTTGAGTCGTGGATTTTTGATAAAATTCTGCCTCAGATCAATCAAACAGGCGGCTACGTCAGCAACGAGCAAATGTTCATAGAAAACTATCTTCCGTTTCTCGACGAGCCGTACCGCAATCTGTTCCGTTTGCAGATGATGGCTATCAACAAGCTGAACGAGCGGATACGTCACGACCAACCGTTAGTGGAGTTTGCGAATCAGGTTGCAAATACCGATAATCTCATCGACATGAACGCTATGGCAAAATTGGCAAGAGCCGAAAATATCCCTGTCGGAAGAAACAAGCTCTACGGCTGGCTTAAGAGTATGAGAGTGCTTATGGCGAATAATCTCCCCTATCAGGCGTTTATCGACCGAGGATATTTTGCGGTAAAGGAGTCGGTGTTTGAAACTCCGACTATGACCAAGACCTATCAGCAGACGTTTGTGACGGGAAAGGGTCAGCATTTCGTCATAAATCTGCTGAAAAAATATTACGGGAAGGAGGTTTTGCAATAATGGAGATCAAAAGCATTTCTTTACACGATCTGAGAAAAATGAATGACAGCGAGGGACTTGTCCTGCAAGGGTGCGGCGGCGATCTGCAGGAATGGGTCGACGGCATAAACGATATGCTGACGGAAAGCGGAATATTGCAGAATGACAATAGGTTTGAAAAGGCATATATCTTTAAAAACGGAGGCCTTACCTGTCTGCTGTTTCCCTTTGAAGATGTTCAGCTTGATGTAGGTAAGCTTGCAATATGGCGGCTCCGGACGAGGGAGGATTTCGGAAGCACATGGCTGTCGGATTACATTGTGAACAATCTTGAAGAATGCGTTTCGGAACAGGACGAAGATTTAGAAATGGAGATGGGTTAATGCATACAAACAAAATCAAAGCTAAAGTGGACTTCAAGTTCTGTATTGGAAGTATTCCTGCAATGCTGAGAGCGACAAAACCCGTACTTTCGGAGCGGCAGTACAAGGAGCTGTGCAATGAGGTAAACAAAGCCGACGGCTACCTTGAACAGAAGCGAATAATTTTTTCATACGTTGACCCGATAATCAAGGGCTGAAAACAGCGTAAAATCTAATATTTATTAAGGTCGTTTTGCCAACAGCAGATCAAAAATCTGGTGCTTGCAAAGCGACTTTTCTCCTGTTGGTATAAACGGCAGAAAGGAAAAACATGAACAGTTTTATGTCATGGGTAGGAGGAAAAAAGGCTCTCAGAGACGCCGTACTTGCGAGGTTTCCACCCTACTATGAGCGGTATATAGAGGTTTTAGGAGGCGCAGGCTGGGTTCTGTTCCATAAGCCGCCCGGTATGGATTTTGAGGTATATAACGATTTTAACAGCAATCTTTCTAATCTGTACCGCTGTGTCAGAGATAAGCCAAATAAGCTGAAATACAAGCTGCGGTACGTCCTCAATTCCCGTGAGGATTTTGATTGGATAGCAGGGCTTCATAAACGCAATCTTTTCCCGAAATTTCGGGACATTGATCGTGCGGCAAAATTTTATCAGCTTATTCGTTACAGCTATGCAAGCGGACTTGACAGCTTTGCAAGTCAGCCGCATTCCATTTGGTCGGACTTCCCGATGATAGACTTGGCGGCGAGGCGATTGCAGAAAGTCATAGTTGAGAACAAGGATTTTGAAAAGCTGATACGGCAGTATGACCGCCCTGTCAGCTTTTTCTACTGCGATCCGCCGTACTTTGCTACCGAAAACTATTACAAGGACGTCGGGTTTAAAACCAAGGATCATATCAGACTGCGTGACACTCTTCTGGATATCAAGGGCAAGTTTCTTGTTTCTTACAACGACTGTCCCGAAATTCGTGAGATATGGGACAAGCCGAATATCCGCATCGAGGAGATCAGCAGAATTAACAACTTGGCACAGCGGTACGACGGCGGCTGTCAGTATGCGGAACTCCTCATATCCAATTACGATACGAGCGAGAGAGCAAGGTCTGTACGCCAGCTCTCGCTGTTTGACGATGAAACAGACAATTTTGGAGGTATAATTTTATGAAAAAGATAATTTTTGCACAGGTACTCACAACAAATGGAAAGACCGAATTTTCGGGACTTTACGATGAAAACGGGAATCCCGTAAGAGTAGAAACAGAGTGCGACGGCGGCGGTGTTTCTCTCACGATATGGCGTAATGCTCCCGAAAGAGAACGCCGTGATTGTGGTATCTCGGATGAAGAGATCGAACGGACTTGCTCCATGCATGATGATTGTGGTAATTGTCCATTGTATGCTTACTGCGGCGAGGAAACGGAGGAATGCAGTGATGAATAAAATTGTACGGGTGTTAGGAAAGAAAGGCAGAATTACGATACCCTATGAAATACGGCTTGCCCTTAATATACGGTCAGGGAATATTCTTAGCTTTGACGCCAAGGGAAATACGATAACTGTTACAAAGGAGAAGCTGTGTGACGACTGCAAATCGGAAAGTGAACCGCTTGATTCCTTTGTAGAGTCACTTGTGCTGGAGGAAAGAGAAAGGCTTTTAAAAACTCTTATGAGACTTAAAAGAAAAGGAGCTGTGAAAAACGTATGAGTTATCTGTACAGACAATCTTTTGAAAACGCAAAACTCACCGGAGAAATTGAGGCATACCGTGAAAGCTGGACGGAAAATATCCGCTGTAAAAAAGCGATAGAATCGGCTATTTCAGATAGTTTCGACGGTTTCACTCTGAATAAAAATGGGGCTAAAAAGGTCATAGCCGATTTCGGTTATGACCGTACAATGTGGGTGCTTGCCGCAAGCATTCTTAATAAGAAAGATGACGGTCGTTTCTCCCGTGAGAACAAGGAGTGGGCAAGGTCTGTTATCCCCTCATATCTTCCCCAAAAAGAAATGCGCGAATACTGTGTTGATTCTCATCCCGCCGTGCTTAACGGCTTTATCGATCAGGTAAAGAAAAGATATGACAGGCTCGGACTTGTGGGCGAAAAACAGTGCGTTCAATCCGATAAGCCGCAGGATTACGAAAGAAAGCTGTTGATCCTCAAGCCCGAAATCCTTAACGAACAGTTCAAGGACCCAATAAATCAGTATTTCTACGCAGCAGGCGGCTTTGGCTGCGATCCCGAAAAATCGGGCAGAAAGGTATTCGGGCAGTTCCTTGCGGACGACGAAAAAGCACAATTCTACCGTGAGGATTTCTTCGGAGTTGCCGACTATGAGCAGCTTCCGAAATGGGCGGTTGAACGGCTTGAACAGATCGAGGCTCCGCAGATGAAGATCAGGATTTTTCAGATCGACCATGAAAAGGACCGTAATAAGCTCGCTTTTATGAATTACGACTACACACAATCACATGGCGGCATAAAAGCTGAGAATTACCGTCAGATTTACGGCGGTACTGTGACCTGTGACAGCCTTGAAAGTGTTTTCGCCCTTTGCAATTCGGACAAAACACCTCCCGGATATCTCGGAGAGTCGATGTCAGTCAGCAATGTCATTGAAATCTGCGACGGCAAGGATAAAGGCTTTTACTTCTGCGACAGCGTTGGATTCAAGCCGATAGACTTCGATATCGATAAAACAAATCATTCGGATATAATGAAAATTCTTATCGTGGAAAACGGAAAAGCTCCATATGAAGCTGAAATTCGCAATGATATCCATGCCATGCAAGAAGTTGTGGGCGGCAGCATCGAGCCTATATATTTCGAACCCCAAAACAACGCTCTTTGCTGGTGCAATGATGAATTTCTGCTGAACGGCTCTGCTCCAAACAGAATAGTGGGAGAAACTCTTGTCCACGGTACATTCTACATTTCAGGCAACTACCGGAACGAATACGGCGAATGGGACAGCTGTTCACTCACCGATGAACAGATAGAAAAGTACAAGCAGCAGTTTGATCATATCATAGTAGATCTGCCCGGTATCGGGCTGGTTGCTGTGAGAGAAACAAAGCCGGAAGTGATCCAACCGCTTGAAGAATATGAAGAAGAACCGGAAATCGAACAGACAATGTAAAGGAGAATGAAACTATGAGAATACACGCATCTATCAACAGAATGGTAAACAAAGAGGATTCAGCAATCAAGCATATGCCAGCGTAACAATGGACGGTATGTTCGCCGTTCACGGACTGAGGGTCATCGAGACCGAAAAGGGCAGATTTGTCAATATGCCCTCCACCTCATACACCGATAAGGACGGCAACAAGCAGTACAGCGACACCTTCCACGCCATAACCAAGTCGGCGAGAACTGCCGTAAATCAGGCTGTGCTCAATGCTTATGATCTCAAGCTGCAGCAGGTTCAGCAGACGGATATCGAGGTGGAGAACACTCCCAATGAGGAAATGTCGGAGCCTGAAGATGAACCTGAACCGGAGCTAAGTATGTAGTTTGCTAAAGCTTATGCTGTGCAAATTGTCACAAGGGTAGAATTTCGGTAAAAAGTCTGGATTTTAAAGTACTAGTGTGATATATTGCTTGTCAAGGAGCGTGATAATATGAAAAAAGCAATGGTCATATCAATATTCTGTGCGGTATTTTTATCAGCTTGCGGAAATGCAGCGGAAACTGCCGAAAGATCAGTAAGCGTCGACACTTCGGCAGTGAGCCAAACTACGACTGCGGTCACAGTTTCCGCAGTAACATCTGCAAAGGAAGAAAAGGATACAAGCGAAGCCGCAACTACTACTTTTAAAACAAGTTCGCAGACGGTATCCGAGACTTCAAAACCGACAAATATCACAGTAACTACGACCAAGAAATCTGGTTCTTCAAATGCGAACGGAAATTCTAATCAGGGTCAGAATAATAACGGTCAGGAAAATAACTACCAGCCTGCACAGAATAATCCGCAGCCCGATAATTCGCCGTCAAATGATCCTCAGAGTAATAACGGAGCGGAACAGAATAATACCCCCTCTCCTCCGTTAACAACGGCAAAGCCTTCGGTAACGAATCCGCCGACTACTACAACAACTAAGCCGCAGACTACAGTACCGCAGACTGAACCGCCTGAAGTTGTAATTGAAGATACAACAAACCTGCAAAGTGTTCTGAATTATGTAAATTCGCTCGGAAGAACGACCGATGAATATTACAACATCGGTGCAGGATTGAGTCACGATGGTTCTGATTATGGAAAAGCCGAAGCCGTGTATAATTGGATTCAGAATAATGTCAGCGGAAATTGTCAAGTGTTCTCAGTGGCAACAATGTATGCCTGCAAGGGGATTGGGCTTGAATGTCGGTATGCGTTTTTCTCCCCCGATGACTGGTATGGACACATGGCAAATCTGGTAAATGTGGACGGAGCATGGTATGTGTTCGACACACAAGGCGGCAGATTTTTAAAATCAGATAAATACGGTGATATTACCCGGATATTTGATGAAAGTGATATTACAATTGATATTTCGGTAAGCGAATCTGCTTACTAATTAAGTAAACAACAAATATGCAATAAAGAGAGTCGGATTTCTCCGACTCTCTTTATTTGCGCAAAATCAAAGGAGAAATGCAATATATGTTTAAAATTAAATCAAAGATATTAAAGAAACTCAGCGCAGGGTTCATGGCAGGACTTTGCGTTTTTTCTATGCTGGGCTCATCTATGAGCGGAGTTATCACAGCGATTGCGGCAAGTACGTCAACGGAAAATTCAGCTTTTCCATCAGCGGATACGGTTGTAGCAAAAGCTGCAACTCTTCTCGGCTCGCCGTATACCTTTGGCAATAAGGGCTATTGGTACGCATACAATCAGGGACAGTACACTCCGCTGTCGGTACAGACGATCAACAACCTTGGTATCGACTGTTCGGGACTTGTGTACTACACGCTCACACAGCTCGGCTATTCTACAAGCGGTTTTTCGTGGAATAACCCTGTGCCCGTTGATACTGCTCACTGGCTGACTGTCAGCGACAGCTGTACGATCACCTACAATGGCGTAACCTCTAAGGTTGGCGTGGAAAAGGCAAATATCAAGACTACCGACCGCCCGTATTGGGAATGCTCCGACGGTTCGACGATCACTCCCGGTTCGGTTGTTGTGGCGGAGAATCCCGGCGGTATCGACCACGCATGGATATATATGGGCGAATTTGACAGCCGTTCCGACGTTGTTTCTTATCTGAAATCTATCGGAGTTTCCGAATCGCTCATAACAAGCTCCACAGTCGGCGACGGCACAGGCGCAGGAGGTACTCATTGGAGGATCGAGTCCAACGGATCTCAGGGTGTTGTCATTAACAACAATACCGACGGTAAAACTGCGACTGCGATGAATATGTACGCTTTCAGGATCACAAAAACTGATGTTACCTTTGAGATCGATAAGTACAATACGGACGGTAATCTTGTAGGAAAATCAAGTGTTGACAATTCCACAGCGGTATACGGAATCTACAGTGACAAGTCCTGCACAAAAAAGGTTGGCGAAATCGCCATAGGCGCTGACGGCACAGGTAAAATTCAACTTCCCGACAGCACTTATTACGCAAAGGAATTAAAAGCTCCTACAGGTTATTCTATTGATCCTACTGTTTATACAATCAAAGCAGGAAAAAACAAGGTGACAGAGGATTTCAAAACAGGAACAATTAAAATTAACAAAACCGCAGAGGACGGAATCATCAGCGGCAGGGAGTTTAAAATCACCTATTCATACAATGGAAAATCGCTCTCTGAAACTGCCAAAACCAATGCAAACGGAATTGCAACCTTTGACGATCTAAGAGTTTATGATATGTCCACAGGTAAAGCAATTGTCTACACCGTATCCGAAATCAACGTAGATACGAGATATGAAACTCCGAAAGCGCAGAACGTTACGCTGACGAGCGGAAATGTTGATCTGACTGTCAATGTCAATTTCAACAATGAACTTAAAACAGGTTCAATCAAGATCAATAAACAGTCAGAGGACGGAGAGAACGGCGGCAGAGAATTCACTGTCACAGGCAACGGAAAGACCTATACCATTACCACAGGTGAGGACGGTATCGCTCTGCTTGAAAATATTCCGGTTTATGACAGTAATAACGAAAAAATCACCTACACAATCAGCGAGAAAAACGTTCCGATAAAATATGTGATTCCTGCTGATCAGACAGCAACTCTTACAGCTGACGCAACCACAACTAAGACATTCAAAAATATCCTCAAGAAATTTACCGTTGAGGTGACAAAGCAGGACGCAGAAATGGTCTCCGCACAGGGCGACGGTACTCTTGCAGGCGCAGTTTACGGCATTTACCGTGACGGAGCGCTTATTGACACCTACACCACAGATGAAAACGGATATTTCAAGTCCAAGGAGTATGTCTGCGGAAATTACACAGTTCAGGAGATTTCTCCCTCCGAGGGATATCTGCTTGATATGACTGTTCATTCCGTAGGCGCAGAGCCGGAAAAATACACAATTGAAAGTAATCTCATTTCTATGACTGTGACTGAGGACGTAATAAAGGGCAATATCTCAGTCATCAAGCATACGGACGACGGCTCGACTCAGATCGAAACGCCCGAAGTCGGCGCTGAATTTGAGGTTTATCTCAAGAGCGCAGGCAGTTATGGAAATGCTGCTGAAACAGAGCGTGATCATCTGACTTGCGATGAAAACGGCTTTGCACAGACAAAGGATATGCCATACGGCGTTTACACTGTGCATCAGACAGTCGGCTGGGAGGGTACTGAGTTTATTGCTGACTTCGATGTCAACATCAGCGAGAACGGACAGACCTACCGCTATCTTATCAACAATGCAGAGTTTGAAAGCTATGTTAAGGTGGTAAAGGTCGATTCCGAAACAGGAAAAACAATTCCTTATGAGGGCGCAGGCTTTGAGATCTATGATTCAAACGGTCAGAAGATTTCTATGACTTTCAGCTATCCTACTCCCACAACTATCGATGTATTTTACACAAACAACGAGGGATACCTCATCACTCCCGAGGTTCTTCTCTACGGCGAATATTCTCTTGTTGAGGTTCAGGCTCCTGTGGGTTATGTTCTGGACAGCACGCCCGTGCCCTTCACAGTTTCTGCTGATAACGCAGAGGAAGAAAATGCTTTGACAGTCATTAAAGTTCACAAAGAAAACACCGCTCAGAAAGGCAGAATTTCGGTTCAGAAAACAGGTGATATTTTTAAAACCGTTGCTATGGCGTCCTCCGCTTACACGGATGAAAACGGCGAGATGACAGTAAATCCAACCACCTACACTCCCGTGTTTGCAAGCGGAAATCTTTCCGGCGCAGTATTTCAGGTGATCGCTTCGGAGGATATCGTTACGCTTGACGGCACAATCAGAGCCAACGCAGGCGATGTTGTGGCTGAAATTACAACCGATGAAAACGGCTATGCGGAAAGCGATCTGCTTTATCTTGGCAATTACGAAATCAAGGAGGTTTCTGCACCGTTTGGCTATGTTCAGAATACGGAATCACAGTTTGTTGAACTGACCTATGCAGGACAGGAAATCGCAGTGCTTGATACCGTAAATACGTCATTTGTCAATGATTATCAGGACGTTGAGATCAGTCTCTCAAAGGTTATGGAGAACGACGAGCTGTTTGGCATTTACGGCAAGGACTGCTATACAAGCGTAAGCTCGGATTGTTTGCAGCAGAAGATATTACGGCGGCAGACGGTACTGTAATTCCTGCGGACGGACTGATTTCAGAAGTTTCACTTGCTGAGAATATGACTGCAAAATTTGATGTACAGATACCTTTCGGATGGTATTATGTCAAAGAAATTTCTACTGATGAACACTATATTCTTAACGGAGAAAAATATCTTGTAAACTTCGAGTATATGGGACAGGACATTCAGAATGTGGATATTGACTGCGGACAATTCGTAAATCTTCTCAAGCGTGGCAGGATAGAGGGACATAAGGTAGATGACAAGAGCGAACCTCTTGAAAATGCTGTGTTCGGGCTGTTTACTGCCGACTGCGTGAAGTTCAGCAGAGATACTGCAATAATGACTGCCGCCTCAGATGAGAATGGCTGTTTTGAGTTTACAGATGTTCCTTTCGGACAGTATATCGTTCGTGAGATAGAAAGTCCAAGGGGGTATATTCTTAGTGACAAGGAATATGCTGTCAGCATTGCAGAGGACGGAGAAGTTATTGAGATAACTGCGGAAAACAAACCTATTACTGTTGAGATCTCCAAACGTGATGTGTACGGAAACGAACTTGTGGGTGCTGAAATGGTGCTTGAAAATGCTGACGGTGAGACAGTTGATAAGTGGACTTCCGACGGCACAAACCACATTGTTTCAAAGCTTGGTGCAGGTGAATATATGCTTAAAGAAATTGCCGCTCCCGACGGTTATGTGATTGCAACGGACATTAAATTTACTGTTGATGTTTACGGCAATGTTATCGTAGAAAACGTTGAAGCCACAGTGACTTCGGAGAACGGCAATCCGCTTATCGTTATGGTAGATGACACAACAAAGGTGCAGATTTCCAAGCAGGATATCACCACAGGTGAGGAACTGCCCGGCGCAACGCTCCAAATCATTGACGAGGACGGAAATGTTGTTGAGGAATGGGTATCTACAGACGAAGCTCACTTCATCGAAGGCAAGCTGATCGCAGGCAGAGAATACACGCTCCGTGAAACGATAGCTCCCGACGGTTATGAGATCGCAAGCGAGATAAAGTTTACTGTGAACGATGACGGAACTGTGACTGAGGTCGTTATGTACGATGAGCTGACGTCTAAAACGGATACTCCGTATACTGGCGATAACCACAATGATTTTGCAGCTTTTGCAATGCTCGGAGCTGCAAGCGTGATCATTGCCATTCTTATCATCACAAAGAAAGGAAAAAAGCATGAATAAAAAAGTTATTCGCACAATTGCGGCTGTCTCGGCAGCCGCCCTCCTTTGTGGGGGAATTTATCTTCTGGTGAAAAACGATGTGGCTCAAAGAATCAACTGGCGTGATATTATGATATACGCTCCTACACCGATAGCGAGAGAAACGCTTGACAAAGCGGTCGATATTAAAAAAAGCAAGCCTTCCGCCGACAGAGTTTCCGAGGATACCAAAGAAGAACTGACCGAACAGGTACGTCAGCTTTCCAACGAGCATGACGATTCTGTGGGTTGGCTGTATGTTTCCGATACAAATATCGATTATCCGATCATGCAGTCGGGAGATAACGATTATTACACACGCAGGGCGGCGGACGGTTCATATTTGTATGCAGGATCACTGTTTATGGACTATCGCTGTTCAAGCGATTTTTCTGACTTTAATAGCGTGATCTACGGTCACAATATGGGAAACGGAACGATGTTTGCGGATATTCCGAATTACGAAAACGAGGAATATTTCATGAATCACAGCTACGGCTGGCTGACCACTGAGAACGATGTCAGGCTTATAGATTTCTTTGCGGTTGCAAGAACTTCCGATACAAGCGGACTTTATCTTGCTGCTCCGAATTTTAATGAATGGGATAATCAGCTCAGAAACTATGCAAGTATTTACAAGGAGATTGAAGTAACCGAAAGTGACCATTTGCTTATGTTATCCACTTGTACAAGTGCGGAGGGTAACAGCCGTACTATTCTGGTAGGAAAAATTATCGAGGAGAGTGATGTGGAATGAAGTTGAAAAAGAAAGTTATTGCAGCGATTGCAAGCACACTCTGCTTTGCAACAATGATGTCGACTACAGCTTACGCTTCCGGCGATGTTGCGGGAGCAGTCCAAAGCACATGGACTACCGCAAGGTCGCAGGTGGTGTCGGTTGTAAACAACGTTGTGTTCCCCGTAATTGACGTAATTCTTGCGGTTTTGCTGTTTGTTAAGATAGGTCTCGCATATCTCGACTATCGAAAACACGGTCAGTTGGAATGGACTCCCATAGCCATAATTTTCGGCTGTTTGATCTTTTCTCTGACCTGTCCGCTGTACATCTGGAGCATAATCTGATAGGGGGATGAATATGAAAGCAAAAGTAATGACTGCAATTTTAGCGGTGTTTATGCTGACAATGACAGCCTGCGGAACGATCAGTCCGCCGATTCAGAATGCTGTTACGGACACAACAACTACAACCACAGCCGAGTCCATACACGACTCGGCTGCCTCTTCGAAGGCTGAAAGTACCGTCGATGAAGGACAGGTAAAATATGGTGCCTTTATTGCGGAGCTTTTCGATTCAAATATATGCTTTGCAGATACAAGCGCATTGGTAACAGAAGCAATGAAAGGCAGTTCCTTTGAGAACGAAATTGATAACTCAAACGGTGTGAATAAAATTACTTTGAAAGGCTCAAACGGCGGCGGTATGATCGATGTTCTGTGTATTGATCTAAGTCAGAGTGATCTTGATCACGATATGGAATATATCCTTGAAAACTTCGGAGATTATTACTTCGGACAGACCTCCGCACAGATGAGCGGTATCACCGAAGATGACTTTGTTTCGAGTTACCGAATGACAAGCAGTGTTGTTTCTAAGGGCAAGTATCAGCAGTACGGCTCTGTTCAGAAATCCGATGGTATGGCGACTCAGTTCGGATACACAGAAACCTATGCTGTGCTGAGTGAAAACAAGCTGACCGTTGTGTCTGGTGCATATCTCAGTACGGATATGATGGAAAGGCAGAGTTTTTCGCAGGTTATGGGAAAATTCAGAGAATGCGTTGGTGGATGAAAAAAGGACTGATTTTACTCAGTCCTTTTGGTAGGGGATTAGATAAACTAATAATTTCGCCAGTTCCTAATCCATTTTGAAAATGATTTTTTAAAAATTGTTTGAAGTTGATTTTCTGCCTTACGGTTACAAATTCTTTACCACTACAAGAATATCTTGCCCTTATATATCAGCTTCAGTGATTATTTTTACATTATTGTCTTTACACCATTTTTTTGCAAATTCAAGCTGATGGGCTTCATATTTTTCTTTTATAAACAGATTCCATTCATCCATACGCCCAAGTTTGGCAAGTTCTGCGCAGAATTTAGAGCTTCCCGGAAATGCATGAAGAATACGATTACCGAATATGGATTTATATGCTTTAGTAAGGAGTTTCTTTTGTTTTGTGTCATTTATCATTTCATCAATGTATTTAAACGTTATATCCCTGTTCCAATTCGGCGAAGCATCTTCTATCTCATGTAAGGTTGGTAATTTAATGCACTCATTTGACTGCAAAAATTTCCAAACTGCATCCTCACCAAGATATTCTTCTGATAGGTCTTCACCATACGCTATTATTTTATTACTTCCTCTAACAATGTAGTATCCATCCGATTCAACATCAGAACAGTATTCCAATGACTCCAATAACACAGATAACTCCACTTGGTATTTTTCGTCCATAATAACAACAATCCAATCAAATTTTGATTTATCAAGTGATATTGCTCTTGATCTTTCTTCTCATTATACCACACCAAACCGAAAATTTTCAACCCGGAAAGGAGAACTTTAATGCCCTACATCCCATTCACAGACGAACAAAAACAGCTTGCCAACAGCGTAGATTTGGCAGAATACCTGCGTGTGCGAGGTGAAAAGCTTGAGCGTGCCGGAATAGAGCATAAGCTCATTTACTGTGACAGCTCCGGCAGGCACGACAGCATAACGCTTCGTGGCTCGACATGGTTTGACCATAAAAATCAGGTTGGCGGGGGTGCGATAAAATTCATGCAGGAATTCTATGACATGGACTTTCAGACGGCGGTACAGGAACTGTTGGGACAGAGGGTAACTCCGCTGTCCCACAGTCCGCCGAAAGTATTGGCAAAGGAAGAAAAGAAAGAATTCAGACTGCCCCAAGCAAACACAAATATGCACAGAGTGTACGCCTACCTCATAAAGCAGAGGTTTATCGCACCGGATATTATATCGTATTTCGCAAAACAGCACACGCTTTATGAGGACAAGGAACATCACAATGCGGTGTTCGTAGGCGTTGACGAAAACGGCGTTCCAAGGCAGGCAAGCAAGCGTTCAACAAATTCTTACGGCAATAGTTTCAGGATCACTTGTCAAGGTTCTGACACAAGATACAGCTTTGCACATTTCGGAGAGGATGAACGACTTTATGTATTTGAAGCTCCCATTGATATGCTGAGCTTTCTGACGCTGTATCCGAAAGAATGGCAGAAACACAGCTACATCGCTATGAACGGAGTTTATGAAAATGCTGTTTTGACGGCTTTAAAGAACCATATTAACCTGTCAGAAGTCATTCTTTGCGTTGATAATGACGAGGGCGGGATCGAGGCTGTTGACCGTTTGAGTGATATTCTCAGAGAAAACGGATATCCAAACGTTAAACGTCTTGCTCCCAAATTTAAAGATTGGAATGAAGATTTAAAGGCAAAAAACGGAGCGGAATTTTTGCCTGCTGTTCCTCATAAGCGAAAGGAAAAATATCTGGAAACAGCAGATAATTTGCAGTTTTTAAAATGCAAATATGATAAGTTAAGAGGGCAGATTTTATCCACTTTAAAAAACGAGCAGTTTAAATTTTTAGCAGAGTATGCATTGGCAGGCTCTGCTTTTTTTATTACGCCAAAGGACGAAAATCTGATGTTTGAAAAGTTAAAATTCAAGCTGAAAGATGAGTACAAGCCTTATACCGACAAGGGCAAAAAGGTGCAGAAACAAAGGGCTTTGCAGGATTGTGTGCAGGAGGTTTTGCATGATCTGAAACAGACTGCCCGAACCCGTGAGCAGTCGGTTCAGACGGCAAAGCTTTTGTATAGCCTTGCAGACAGTGCCTTGCGGTTAAATGTTGAAGATACATTATCCGAACTTACACAAGAGCAAAGCGAATCAGAATACATTGTTTCAGAACCGGAGCAATGTATGGAATTCGGGTAATGCGATACCCTCTGCCTCACGGTGCAATACCTTTAAGATAACAAACTAACTCTTCTTTTAAATACAGAAGAAAGCATATTTCTATGGATAGGAAGTGAAATTTTGAGTGAAAAACAAATGATTTTAATAGGTTTGCTTGTCATAGCTTTCATTGCCTTTTTAGTGGTAGTAAATCTGCTTGACAACAAGTCGCTTAACGGAATAAAGGCAAAAAAAGTCGGCAATGGACAGCACGGAACTGCGAGGTGGGCGACAAAAGCTGAGATAAAGCGTACTTTTATCCCTCTGCCATTCGAGCCGGAGATGTGGAGAAAAGGTCAGAACCTGCCGACTGTTCAAGGTACGGTGGTAGGCTGTCGGACACACGGCAAAAAAACTGTGGCTATTGTAGATGACGGCGATGTTCACACGCTTATGATAGGCGCTGCGGGCGTGGGCAAAACCGCATATTTCCTGTACCCGAACATTGAACTTGCTTGCGCAAGCGGAATGTCGTTTATCTCGACGGATACAAAGGGCGACGTAGCACGAAACTACGGAACTATTGCCAAAAAGTACTATGGCTACAATGTTTCCGTTCTTGATCTGCGTAATCCCACACGCTCAGACGAGAACAATATTCTGCATCTTGTCAACAAATACATGGACATTTATCTATCCGATAAAACCAACCTTTCAGCGAAAGCAAAGGCAGAAAAATATGCCAAAATCACAGCTAAAACAATAATCAATATCGGCGGCGGTGACAGCTCAAGCTATGGGCAAAACGCCTTTTTTTACGACGCGGCAGAGGGTCTGCTCGCCTCGGTTATTCTTTTACTTGCGGAGTTCGGCGACAAAAACGAACGTCATATTGTATCGGTTTTCAAGCTGATACAAGATCTTTTAGCAAAGTATCAGCCTGCGCCGAAAGCAAAGCCTAAGATGTATTTTTCAAAACTTATGGACAAGCTTCCCTCAGAGCATAAAGCGAAATGGCTTGCGGGTGCGGCACTTAATTCATCGGATCAGTCTATGATGTCCGTTATGTCAACTGCTCTTTCAAGGCTTAACAGCTTTCTTGATACGGAAATGGAGCAAATGCTCTGTTTCGGAACAGCCGTGGACGCCGAGAAATTCTGCAATGAAAAATCGGCTATTTTTATTGTTCTCCCCGAAGAAGATACGAGCAAATATTTTATGGTATCGCTTTTAATTCAACAGTTATACCGTGAAATTTTAGTTATAGCCGATGAGCATGGCGGCGCACTTCCGAACCGTGTAATGTTCTATTGTGACGAACTGGGAACTTTCCCTAAAATTGAGGGTATGGAGGCTATGTTCTCCGCAGGTAGAAGCCGAAAAATTAGTATTATTGCGGTAATTCAGTCCTTTGCACAGCTTGAACAGAATTACGGAAAACAGGGTATGGAGATCATTACGGACAACACCCAGCTCACGGTTTTCGGCGGTTTTGCCCCAAACAGTCAGAGTGCGGAGGTTCTGTCAAAATCCCTCGGCGAACAGACAGTGTTAAGCGGTTCTGTTTCGCACGGCAGGGATAAATCCCAATCGCTGCAGATGATAGGCAGACCGTTGATGACTGTGGATGAATTAAAGTCTATGCCCAAAGGTCAGTTTATTGTTATGAAAACGGGAACTCACCCAATGATAAGTAAGCTAAAGCTGTTCTTCAAATGGGGCATAAAATTTGAGGATGAATACCGCCTGCCGGACAAGACTGCAAGGGCGGTTTCCTACAAGGAGCGTGACGAGCTGATCAAGGACATTGAGGTCAAATATCCGCAGAAGAAAAAAGCGGCTCTTCCAACGGAATTTGAGATAACGGAAGACGAAGAATTCGAGGATGAGCCTCCGAAAAAGAAAACCAGTATTAAAACGAATGGGAGTTGATGCAAATTGATACTACCGAGAAGAATTTACGACTTAGGACTAAGCCACAAGGCTGTGTCCGTTTACTGCTATCTGTGCGGACGAGCTGACAAAAACGACGAATGCTATCCCTCCGTAGGTCGAATTGCGGAGGATTTGAACCTGTCCAGATGCACGGTATTTCGGGCGTTTAACGAGCTTGAAGAAAACGGCTTGCTGGAACGTGAAGCAAGATACCACACACAAGGCGGACGGAGAAGTTCATTGTATAAGATCAAGGGAGAGATCACTCCAACGGGAAATCGAGGTGACATGAATGTTTGATTGGATCGGCGACGCCATAGACTGGATCGGAGACGGGATATCAAGCCTTTGGGACAGCACGGTAGGCTCGGCGGTGGACGCAATTACCGACGAAATATGGGACATAATGTTTTCCTGGCTATTCAACCTCATTTACGGCGCAGTTGCCGACTTATTTGAATTCATAAACAAAAGCACAAGCAATATATTCGCTCTGTCGTGGGTGCAGTCGTTCATAGCATTGTTCCACAGCCTTGCCTGGATGCTGTTTGTCTGCGGACTTATTGTGGCGGTATTCGATACGGCAATAGCCTACGAATCGGGGCAGGCAAACATCAAAAACACCTGTCTGAACGTGCTGAAAGGCTTTATGGCGGCAAGTCTGGTGACTGTTGTTCCGCAAAGGCTGTACGCATTCTGTGTGGCGATGCAGGGCACTTTCTCCCATGAACTGCTGGGCGGTTTTATAGGGGCTACATCATCGTCGGTGGCAGGAACAGGGCTTTCCGTCATTATTGCTCTTGCTTCGGATATTTCGCTTTTCAGCCTGTTTTTTATCATACTTTTCGGCTATTGTACAGTGAAAGTTGTGTTTTCAAACATCAAGCGAGGGGGCATAATGCTGTGTCAGATTGCTGTGGGAAGTCTGTATCTTTTTGGAGTTCCGAGAGGTTACACAGATGGATTTTACAGCTGGTGCAAGCAAGTTATTGCCACCTGTCTGACGGCTTTTTTGCAGACCACTATCCTCTATCTCGGACTGCTGACCTACACTCAGCACGCTCTGCTTGCGGTGGGAATTTGCTTGTCGGCAACGGAAGTTCCGAGGATTGCGCAGATGTATGGGCTTGATACTTCCGTAAGAGTCAATATGATGTCTGTCAGTCATACGGTCAGCATGGGGACTAAGGCTGTCGGAATGTTGAAAGGAGGGGCAAAATGAAAACCTACATCTACCCCGAAAACCTGAGAGCCAACGTAAAGCTGTGGTTCTGGAGCGTGCGTGATTTTATCATCATCTGCGGCGGAATAATTCTGTCGGTGATTGTGCTTGTAAATCTGTGGAACGTCCTGCCTTTTGCGGCGACCGCCTGTTTTGCGTTTCTCTCGCTTCGGGTCGACGAAACCGCAATTATGGACTATATCTTCAATGCTGTGAAGTTTTTTGTGACCTCACAGCAGATTTTTTATTGGACGAAAGGAGCATAAAATTTAATGGCAAAGAAGAACAACGGCGTTCAGGGCTTGATAGGTCTTGAACGCTTTACTCGTTTCGGAGTAAAATCCGACAAGGCTGAAATTGCATTTTTCAGCGTAGAGCCGACCAATATTTCCGTGCTGTCTGCGGCGAATATTGACGTGAAGATACACCACCTGATGATGCTGTTAAGCACGATCCCCGACCTTGAGATACTTGCTCTGGACTCCTGCGAGTGTTTCGATACCAACAAGGTTTACGTCAAAAAGCGGTTGCAGACCGAGCAGAACGAGGCGGTCAGAAAACTGCTGCAAGCGGACTATGATTTTCTTGACGAGATTCAGGTGGAGATGTCCTCGGCAAGACAGTTTATGTTTGCGGTACGGTTCAGACGTGAAAAAGACGAGCAGATTTTTAACATCATCAACCGAGTGGATAAAGCGATTTCCGAACACGGATTTGCGGCTCGGCGAATGAGCAAATCTGACATCAAGCGTATGCTTGCGCTGTATTTCGGAACAAGCATTTCAGGAGAGGAAATCCCCGATATTGAGGGAGAAACTGAATTTGATTTGGAGGCGAAAACAAATGAAGAATAAGCAGAAGAAAAAAGAACAGTCCGCAGAGCAGCTTGAGATAATCGACACAAAGGACTTTTTTGACCGCACAGTGCCGGGAGTGATTCGGTTTTACACCGACCACTACATCTGCGGCAACTTTTACAAGTCCTGCTGGGCGGTAACGGAATATCCTACCTCAACGGAAGAAACGGCTATCCTCGCTCACCTTGCCGACAGAAACGGAGTAACGCTTCGCATTTACAACCGCCTTGTTACAAGCATGGAACAGCGTAAAATTGTTCAGCAGGCAATGCGTAAGAACCACATGATGACCACCACAAACGATGTGAACGAGAGCATTAAGGCTCAGGATAACATCAATGATGTAGTGGAGCTTTTGAGTGAACTTCGCCGCAATAAAGAACCACTTCTGCATACGGCTGTTTTTATTGAACTGAAAGCAGCAAGTGAGGAAAAGTTGAAAGAATTACAGGCGGATATATCTATGGAATTAACACGCTCAAAGATATCTGTGGACAGGCTTTTGCTCCGTCAGAAAGAGGGCTTTTTATCGGTTTTGCCGACGGGCAATAATGTGTTCGCAAGTCAGTTTGAACGTGTTCTTCCTGCAAGCTCTGTGGCTAATCTCTACCCTCTAAATTACTCAGGAAAGACCGATGAAAACGGCTTCTATATCGGCAGAGATAAGTACGGGTCTAATGTTCTGGTTGACTTTGATAAGCGTACTGAGGACAAGACAAACAGCAATATCCTAATTCTCGGCAACAGCGGTCAGGGAAAGTCGTACTTGATGAAACTTTTGCTGTGCAATCAGCGTGAGGCGGGGAAAAGCGTGTTAGTCTTAGACCCCGAACATGAGTATGAGGACTTATGTTCAAACCTGGGTGGAACATATATCGATATGATGTCGGGTGAGAATATGATCAATCCGCTTGAACCGAAAGCATGGGGCGACGGCGATAGATTGGAATCCGATTCACCCGAAGCGTTCAGAAAAGTTACACGTTTATCTCAGCATATATCGTATTTAAAGGACTTTTTCAGAGCGTACAAGGATTTCACAGACGCCGAAGTCGATACGATAGAAATTATGCTGATGAAGCTCTACGCAAGATTCGGTATTGATGATTTCACGGATTTCAGTACGCTGAACAGCGAGGATTATCCGATTATGAGTGACCTCTACGAACTCATAGAAAAGGAATTTATGGCATTCGATCACGATAAAAAGCACCTATACACGGAAGAAATGCTGCAGAATATCTGTTTAGGATTACACAGTATGTGTAAGGGTGCCGAGTCAAAATATTTCAACGGACACACAAATATCAAGGACGGCGAGTTTATCTGTTTCGGAGTGAAAGGTCTTATGGACACCAACAAGAGGTTGAAAGATACTCTGCTGTTCAACATTCTCAGTTATATGAGCAATCAGCTTTTAGGGCGAGGAAATACTGTTGCGGCAGTTGACGAGCTCTACCTCTTTTTGACCAACATGACGGCAATCGAATATATTCGCAACGGTATGAAGCGTGTGCGTAAAAAAGAATCCTCTTTCATATTAGCTTCGCAAAATATCGAGGACTTTCTGCTGCCTGAGATCAAGGAGTTTACAAAGCCTTTGTTTTCCATTCCGTCACATCATTTTCTGTTCAATCCCGGTAATATTTCGCCGACTGCGTTTATTGATACGTTGCAGCTTGAAGAATCGGAGTACAGCCTTATCAAATACCCAGAACGTGGTACTTGTCTGTATCGGTGCGGTAATGAGAGATATTTACTACAGGTCATTGCTCCGGCTTACAAGGCGGAGCTGTTCGGTTCGGCTGGTGGAAGATAAAACTGTTCGCAATAAGCGTGAAATTTTAGTTTGACTACAATGGGAGGTATGATAAAAATGCAGAAGAAAAAATACGGCATATGGAAAACTCGCTATGCCGAAAACAGCAGAAATATATTTGAGGATTGGGTTCGTCAGAAAAATGGCGAACCCGTTTTGTTTTCCACAGAGCTTGGAGCTCTCGAATATATGCATAGTATGGAGATGAGAACTCAGAGTGTGTTTACGGAATTTGAAGTCCGTGAGGTGTCATAATGTCGGCAACAGTAGCGGCGGCTCTTAAAAAGATAGCCATTTACATTCTTGGTGACGAAAAGAAACGAGGCAAGCTGTTTGTGCTGATCGGGAGTATCGTCGTTGGGTTTATCGGCTTGATGTGTTTGCCCGTAGCTGTACTTTCAAGCATGGGAAGTATGGAAGTTGAGCCGCCGGAAATAGACAAAAGTCTGTTTAATGAGTCCGCAATAATAGCAGGACTTGACAGCGAGCAGCAGGCAAAAATAACCGAAATCCAAAACAGCGGTCAGGCAATCGAGGACGCTATGACAGGCGCAGGAGTTCGCTCTCAGACCATAAAGGCGCAGCTGATATATATGTCATACTTCGACGGGGTTCAGAATTTCAATGCCGAATCATATGCAAATCTGTTCGCCGCTGCTCCTAACGACAGTGATTTAATTGCGGCGATAAATTCAACCTATGGTTTGGAAATAGACTACGACGAATATATGCGGAGCTACACTTGGGTGATGAACAGTACCATTAACGAGTATATGTTTACGGACGGCACTACTAAAAATTGTTCCGATCTCGCGGCTTGGGCGGAGAATGCGTATGTCTCAGGCTGGGGATATATGAATGGTTTTATCGGCGAAAGAAACGACACTGACCGCATCAGATACGCAGATAACGCAGGACTTATGCTTGGGTATCTGAATTACAACCCTACGGACAAAATGTTCGGTTTCGATTACGATACGCTAGTTTACACGGAGCAAGGCGGTCTT
>NZ_QTYG01000041.1:0-21914 GCF_003462045.1 Ruminococcus sp. AM31-15AC
TATAATCTTTCATAAATTTGATATTAAACACTTTTATGATATTTATGTTACGTTTTTGATATAACAAAACGTTTACATAGTTATAATATATACAGAAACAACAAAATAAATTGCTTTTAGCAAAAAAATTTATTGAAAAATAGGAGGAAAAGGTTATGAAGATCAAAAAATTTGTAGCAGGTTTTTCAGCAGCGGTTCTCGCAGCAACAATGATGTCAGTTTCTGTTTCGGCAGCAAAGCTAGGCGATGTTGTTCATCCGTCAGAGGAGGACTCAAAAATGAATGACTCATATTACTCTATCGGAGCAATGGGCTTTTATATGGGTCAGGACTGGACCTGGAATCAGGGCGATTGGGTAGGCATTGATGATACCGGCAAGATAACTGTTGAATATAAGATAAGCAAAGTTATCACCGACAAGACAATGTCAGGCAAGGGAACTCTTGGAGATATGGGCGTTATGGTGGCTAATCTTCCTGATGGTGTTTATCCTGTGGACGTTAAGATATCTGACGCAAAGTTCGTTGCCGAGGACGGCACAACAACGGTTTTTGATTCGCTTAATTCTATCACTTCATTGGACGAGGACCCAGAGGGTGGAATAAGAATACATATCAGACCAACTGACGAGGTCAATGATGAAACAGGCGAGGTAACAAAGAAGGCTTGTCCTGAGGTCGCTGGCTGGGAGAAGGAAGGCGCTTTCAACTGCGGCACACTTTCAATGACGCTTGATTTCGGTGTTGCATCTGCCGAGGGCGGAGAGTCAAAAACAGATGCTTCAAAGGCAGATTCAAAGTCTGATGCTTCAAGCTCAAAGGCTGATACGTCAAAGAAAGATGTTTCTTCATCTAAGGCAGATGCAGGCAAGACTTCTGCAGCAGCGGCTACATCTTCAAAAGCATCTGACGATACATCTAAGGCAGCAGAAACAGGTGCGGCTGTTGGCGGAGCACTTGCTGTTATCGCTCTTGCAGGCACAGCAGTGATCGTTGCAAAGAGAAGAAAGTAATATTCGGAGGTATGGCTATGAATAATGCAAAAAGAGTTTTGACATTTGCCCTTGCGGTTTGCTCACTTTCAGCATTTGCATCTTGCGGAAGTTCAAGTGATTCATCAAGCAAGGTAGTTGACAAAAAGCTTAAGGAAGATCAGCAGCAGATAGTTCAAAGACTTGCTGATGATATGAAAGATGTGAGAGATCTCAAGAGCAACGAAATAAAGTGGTTTTCACATTGGGATATCAACCCTACTGAGGCAGAGGACAAGGAGATAGGTGCTGACCTTGCTTTGTTCAAGACAAAGTATAATGGTAAGATAAACTGGGTGCAGACCACTTGGGAAACTAAGTTTGACGATCTTGCGGCACTTGTAATGTCAAATGATTCACCTGATTTCATCGGTGCTGATGATATGGACGTTTTCCCTAAGGGTGCTATAAAGTCAATGATAGAGCCTATCGACGATTATATCGATCTTTCAAAGCCTCTTTGGACAGACATAAAGGGTGCGACAGATCAGTTTATGCTTGGCGACAAGCATTATGTGAGCGTTATCAGAACAGACCCTGCGTATGTTTTTGTATACAACAAGCAGACAATGGAAGATAACGGCTATGATGATCCTGCTGAGCTTTTCAAAGAAGGCAAGTGGAACTGGGATACATTCACAGAAATGTGTCTTGATTTTACTGACGCTGAAAGCGATAAATACGCACTTGACGGCTGGTATTATGAAAAGGCTTTGCAGCAGTCTTCAGGTGTGCCGCTCATCGGTATCACAGACGGCAAGCTTGTAAATAATATTTCTGACCCTATGATAGCAAAGGCTCAGAATATGATGTATGAGCTGCAGAAGAACAATGTTGTTTATCCAAAGCACGAGAACAACTGGAAACTCAGAGGCGACGCAGAGGGCAGCGGAATGGCAACAGGTCTGACGCTTTTCTATCCTATCGGACTTTGGGCACTTGAGAATGCTCCGTCAACAACTGTAAACTATGGCGATGTATCAAAGGGAGAGGTAATGTTCGTTCCTGTTCCTTGCTCAGCTGATAGTGATAAACAGTATATCCCTTCAAGAGTACACGGCTTTAGCATTGTAAAGAACGCTCAAAATCCTGAGGGCGTGGCAGCTTTTCTTGAATGTTGCCGTTATGCAGAGCTTGACGAGGCTGCACATCAGATAACCCTTGATCAGTACAAGGACGATTACGGCTGGACAGATGAGATGCTTGAAATGAGAGAAACTATCTATGATCTGTCTGCACAGAACCCTGTATTTGACTTTGAACAGGGCGTATCTGCCGACCTTAACTCTATTTGCGATACTGCAATAAGAGGAACAATGAATCCGCAGGAGTCAAAGAGCTGGTCACAGGTCGTTCAGGAAAATGAAAAGGCTATAAATTATCTTATCGACGAGGCTATGGCTTCAATGAATGAGGCTAAATAATATCTAATTATCAGAAAAAAGGGCGGCAGGGTGATTTGCCGTCCTTTTTCTATAAATATGAAGCTTTACTTGTGTCTGTAAATATGATATAATAAGCTAAAAAGCAGGGGGTGAAAGCTATGGAAATAAACAGAGAATTGTCTAAGCGGCAGTTTATGCAAAAGGAAAATGACTATCATCATTCACCATATGAAACGGAACTGGAATTTTATTCTGCGGTGCGGGCGGGCGACCTGAAACGGTCAAACGTTTGTATACGCCGCTGGATACAAACGGAAAGGGCAGGCTCAGCAAAGACGACCTTAGAAACGTCAAGTATCATCTTGTCATAACCATAGCTATGCTGTGCAGGTTTTGCATAGAGGGTGGACTTGACCCGGAAACTGCGTATACCATAAGCGATATATACATTAATAAATGTGATGAGTGCCGCAATGAAGAAAGCGTTATGGCTGTACACAAAGAAGTCATCGTTTATTATACAAAACAAATGAAAAAGGCTGCGTCACAGAACGTTTACTCAAAGCATATCCTTATGTGCTTTGACTGCATTTTCGATAATATTTACAAGGGCGTGACCGTGAATCAGATAGCTGATGAACTGAACATAACGCCACAGTATCTTTCAAAGCTTTTCAGGGAGGAAGTTGGCGTAAAGATCTCTGATTTCATTATGTCAAAAAGGATACAAGCGGCTGAAAATATGCTGAGATATTCTGAATATAGTCCGCTTGATATAGCCAATTATCTTGCTTTCAGCTCGCACAGCCATTTTATTGCCTGCTTTAAGAAACAGACAGGACTTACGCCGAAACAGTATAGAGATCAGTTTTTCCGTGCAAACTGGAACAAGCATAGTACAAGCAGATCGAAAATATAAGTTGATGTTAATAATCTGATATTTGCATTACTTTTCTGATATAAATATCACATTTGTTGATTTATAATACTTATAGAAGATAAAATTCTGATATTTATTCGGAGGTAATGAAAAATGAAAAAAGTTTTGGCTATGTCGATTCTCACAATGATAGTTATGTCTATGGGTGGCTGCGGTTCTTCATCTGACAGCAGTTCTTCGCAAGATGTCAGCAGCAAGGCGGAAACGGAAAGCAATTCTCCATACACGGTTGAGGCAGATTTCAGCAAGGGTGCGTCAAATGATTTTTCCATTTCAGCAGGCTGGTCAAATGGTGATCCGTTCAACTGTTCGTGGAGCGAAGATAACGTAACTTTCAATGACGGAAAAATGCAGCTTACCATTGACAGTATGGGCGATTCCGAAGCGTACAGAGGCGGCGAGTATCGTTCAAAGGAAAACTATGGCTATGGACTTTACGAGGTATCGATGAAAGCCATAAAGAATGACGGCGTTGTATCATCGTTCTTTACATACACCGGTCCGTCGGAGGATAATCCTTGGGACGAAATAGATGTTGAAGTCCTTGGCAAGGACACAACAAAGGTGCAGTTCAATTACTACACCAATGGTGTTGGCAAGCACGAATATATGTATGATCTTGGTTTTGACGCTTCTGAGGATTTTCACACTTACGCATTTGAGTGGAAAGAGGACGGCATAACTTGGTATGTTGACGGAAAGGAAGCATACAAGGCAACGGAAAATTTGCCTGTTACGCCCGGAAAAATAATGATGAATGCGTGGAACGGCATTGGCGTTGACAGCTGGCTGAAAGCCTTTGACGGTACAGTTCCGCTGACGGCGGAATATGAGTGGGCAAGGTTTACGGCAGAAAAGTAAAGTGATCCGCATATTACGCTTGCTTTTATGTTTTGATTTTTTTGCTTAATGATATTGATATTTGAACCGACCCCATTTGCTAGGTCAAAAAGTCTAGCGAATGGGGTCGGTTTATTTTATAAAGACAAACTCATATATTCACTCTTCTCATGAGCCTGACTATTTATGATATCATGAGTATATTTCTGTATATGGGTGTTTTTTTGCTATAATTTTCATTTATATTCTCACATCTCAACTTCTCGGTTATACGCCTCTGCCCCCTCGACATACAGCGTTCTCATTTCTTCAAACGAGTCGCTTGGGGATAGGATAACGCCGTCTTTGCCGAACTTATTGAAATAGTATTTGACTTGGATAGGCGGGGAGATGAACTCGTTGACAGCGTTGGGCTTGGGCTTTTCATTGCCTTTCAGTATGGGGCGCTGATAGAGTATTTTGCCGAACATTTCAACGCCTTTTTCGGTAAGGTACACTTTGGAGATATCGCTCTCATCACTGCCAAAACGTGGGTCGCTGAGTAGGTGCTTCACGGACTTGACGTGACCCTCTTTCAGCCGTTCGTATTCGGTGACGGAGGAGTATTCCTTTTGGCTGAGCTTTTCTGCGATGCTTAGTCCGCTCAATCTGCTTATGCGATAGCTGTCGGCTTTGAACTCTTTGCCTGCGCTTTTTTCGTCGGACAGGCAGACAAGATAATTATACATCTTATATTCGTCGCTGACGATACGGTAGGGGATAAGCCTTATGCGGCGCTTTTCACGGCTGTACATATTAGAATATGCGTAAATGAATCTGTAATATCTGCTGCCGTTTTGTTTGATGACTTCATTTATTTTTATGATATTGTCGGCGAAAATGAGCCTTTCACGTTCACAATCTGACAGCAGGGCATAGTCCTCATACACGGCTTTCAGAAATCTTCTTAGGGTCGAGCTGTACACTTTGTTTTCATAATAAAGGTCGTCACTGCTCAGCGTATCGTAAAGGTCACGGCATATGCTGAGCCTTACTCGCACTGCATTTTCGGTCTTGGTCTTTTCGTATTTTGCAGAGAGCTTTGAGATAAGATAGCTTTTTATTATCTCCTTGCTTTTATCATCAAGGTCGTCATCGATCTCCTCAATCTGCCATTTTACGAATGCGTTCAGAAGTGGGATACCAATATATTTATAGTTATCGTCACTTTTGTATTTTAATGATGCGATATATGCTGAATCAAATATACTTGTGAGAAATGAGGACATTGATACGCTGCCGTTAGGGGAAAGGCTTGTTTCAAATATGGACTTGTCCTTGATAATGACGGAATATGCAGAGGGTGAGAGGGGTATGGATTGCACCTCTGCGATATATGTTGCATTTTTGTCACGCTTGGGCAGAAATGTGCTTGGGGGTATGAGCATTTTTATCACCTCTTGTATCCATTATATCACAAATGTACTTTTTGTCAATATCATAGAAAATTATTTTGCTGAAATTGTGATATAAATGCCGTAAAAACGTGATAAATGTGCAAAAACATAGACAAAAAAGTTTTTTAAAATTACACTTTTGTTGACGATGATAAGGTGGTATAATGTATACAGAACAAAGGACAGGAGGTGATAAAAATGGGAAAGACGATCCTTACGGCTATCATTGTAGCTGTACTTGACTGCGCTATCGCAGCTGTCAAGGAGATAGGGGAATGAGATGAAATAACAACAGACGGGAGGTGATGAAAATGCTTTATATAAAATAGCCACTTTCTATTGACATTTGTGTCTGAAAATGGTATAATATATATGTATTAAAGTGGCGATAAGATAAGTTTGGTGTTTTATCACAGAATACCATTGATTATTTTGTCAACTTTGACCTACTACACTAGTGCGAATTTGCACTAGTCTAAAACAAGCCTGTTATACAAGTCCGTAGACCGAGGACTACTACACTAGTGCGAATTTGCACTAGTCTAAAACTGCATTTATACGCTTCAGGATGCCATAAGCCTACTACACTGGTGCGAATTTGCACTAGTCTAAAACATCTCTGATAGACTAGGCTTTTTCACTTTTCTACTACACTGGTGCAAATTTGCACTAGTCTAAAACTTCGTCAATCTCAAATGAAGCCTTTCAGGGCTACTATACTGGTGCGAATTTGCACTAGTCTAAAACGTTCGTTTGGCTTTGAGGTCACTACTATCGCTACTACACTGGTGCGAATTTGAACTAACCGGCAAAGATTAACATTAAAACCAACAAATAAAAAAATCCCTTAACGCTCAATGCGCTAAGGGATAACTAATATAAGGAGTAATATTTATGGCGAAAAAGAATAAAATGAAGCCTAGAGAGCTGCGTGAGGCTCAGAAAAAAGCCAGACAGCTCAAAGCGGCTGAGATAAATAATAACGCTGCTCCTGCGATCGCTGCCATGCCTGCTGCAGAGGTCATTGCACCTGCGGCAGAGAAGAAAAAATCCTCCGTAAAGGCGGCAGGAATGAAGTCTATTCTTGTCAGCAAAAATAAAATGTACATAACCTCTTTCGGCAAGGGTAATTCTGCTGTGCTTGAATATGAGGTGGATAAGGTGGATGATAATGACTACAACAAAACTCAGCTTTCTTCAAAGGACAACAGCAATATTGAGCTTGGTGATGTAAACGAGGTAAACATCACTTTTTCAAGCAAGCATGGCTTTGGGAGCGGAGTGGAGATAAATACTTCAAACCCTACTCACAGAAGCGGTGAAAGCTCGCCTGTAAGATGGGATATGCTGGGGCTTAAATCGGAGCTTGAAAAGCGCTTTTTCGGCAAAACTTTTGATGATAATATACATATCCAGCTTATTTACAACATTCTGGATATCGAAAAGATACTTGCGGTGTATGTAACGAATATCGTTTATGCGCTGAACAATATGCTCGGTGTAAAGGGTTCTGAAAGTCATGACGATTTTATTGGGTATCTTTCCACAAATAATATTTATGATGTTTTTATTGACCCTGATAATAGCAGTTTATCTGATGATAAGAAAGCGAATGTCAGAAAAAGCCTTAGCAAGTTCAATGCCCTGCTGAAAACTAAGCGCCTTGGCTATTTCGGTCTTGAAGAGCCAAAGACAAAAGACACAAGAGCTTCGGAAGCATACAAAAAGCGTGTTTATCATATGCTTGCAATTGTGGGTCAGATAAGACAGTGTGTTTTTCATGATAAATCGGGTGCAAAAAGATTTGACCTTTACAGTTTTATTAACAATATTGATCCCGAATACAGAGAAACCCTTGACTATCTTGTAGATGAGAGATTTGATTCTATAAATAAGGACTTTATCGAGGGCAACAAGGTCAATATCAGCTTGCTTATTGATATGATGAAAGGCTATGAGGCTGATGATATCATACGCCTTTATTACGATTTCATTGTGCTTAAATCTCAGAAAAATCTCGGTTTTTCTATCAAAAAGCTTCGTGAGAAAATGCTGGACGAATACGGCTTCAGATTTAAGGACAAGCAATATGACTCCGTGCGCTCAAAGATGTACAAGCTTATGGATTTTCTGCTTTTCTGCAACTACTACAGAAATGACGTTGTCGCAGGCGAAGCTCTTGTGCGCAAACTGCGTTTTTCAATGACCGATGATGAAAAAGAGGGGATATATGCTGATGAAGCGGAAAAGCTTTGGGGCAAATTCAGGAATGATTTTGAAAATATCGCCGACCACATGAACGGTGACGTTATCAAGGAGCTTGGCAAGGCTGACATGGATTTTGATGAGAAAATTCTTGACAGTGAAAAGAAGAATGCGTCTGACCTTTTGTATTTCTCCAAAATGATATATATGCTCACATATTTTCTTGACGGCAAGGAGATAAACGATCTTCTTACAACGCTTATCAGCAAGTTTGATAACATCAAGGAGTTTTTGAAGATAATGAAAAGCTCTGCTGTTGATGTTGAGTGTGAGCTTACGGCTGGCTACAAGCTGTTCAATGACAGCCAGAGGATAACCAACGAGCTTTTTATCGTAAAGAACATTGCTTCCATGAGAAAGCCTGCGGCTTCAGCGAAGCTTACGATGTTCCGTGACGCACTGACTATACTCGGTATAGACGACAAGATCACGGACGATAGGATAAGCGAGATTTTAAAACTTAAAGAAAAAGGCAAGGGCATACATGGTCTGAGGAATTTCATAACAAACAATGTTATCGAATCCTCTCGGTTTGTATACCTTATCAAGTATGCGAACGCTCAGAAGATAAGAGAAGTGGCTAAGAATGAGAAAGTTGTCATGTTTGTTCTTGGGGGTATCCCTGACACGCAGATAGAACGTTATTACAAGAGTTGTGTGGAATTTCCTGACATGAACAGCTCTTTGGAAGCAAAGCGCAGTGAGCTTGCGAGAATGATAAAGAACATCAGCTTTGATGATTTCAAAAATGTGAAACAGCAGGCAAAGGGCAGAGAAAACGTGGCTAAGGAGAGGGCAAAGGCTGTTATCGGGCTTTATCTTACGGTCATGTATCTGCTGGTGAAAAATCTTGTGAATGTCAATGCAAGGTATGTTATTGCGATACACTGCCTTGAACGTGATTTTGGGCTGTATAAGGAGATAATTCCTGAGTTGGCTTCAAAGAACTTGAAAAATGACTACAGGATACTTTCACAGACGCTTTGTGAACTTTGTGATAAGTCGCCGAATTTGTTCTTGAAAAAGAACGAGCGGCTGCGCAAGTGCGTTGAAGTTGATATCAATAATGCAGACAGCAGCATGACAAGAAAATACCGCAACTGTATTGCTCATCTTACTGTAGTTCGTGAACTGAAAGAATACATAGGAGATATTCGTACAGTGGATTCTTACTTCTCCATTTATCATTATGTTATGCAGCGCTGTATCACGAAAAGGGAAAATGACACAAAGCAAGAAGATAAAATAAAGTATGAGGACGATCTTTTAAAAAATCACGGCTATACGAAAGACTTTGTAAAGGCTCTCAACTCGCCGTTTGGATACAACATTCCGAGGTTTAAAAATCTTTCAATTGAGCAGTTGTTTGACAGAAATGAATATCTTACGGAAAAGTAGCGTGGTGTAGATACCGCCGCTCTCTTGGGGGACAGGTGGCGGCGGTGATATTCATTCTTGTAAAAGACGTGGTGGATATTCTGTTTGATTTGTTTTTTGGAAAGAAGAAATAGGACAAGTGAAAATAAGAGCGCTGTATGCAATGTGGTGCGGATATCTACAAACGCTTAGCAGCATAAAGCTGTTGAAGCTTCTTAAAAAGCTGAATGTTGAGCAATTGGAGGGACTTTTTACCCGTGATTAGGAAACATAGGTGATGTGATAAAAAAGGGCCTTACAGATGTGGTAAGGTCCTTTTTTGTGGCTAAATGAAAAATCCCAGGGTCGAGTTGTCCGGTAAGCCAACTATAGAGGCTCTGTCAAGAAAACAATTAAAACGTTCGCAAGATGTTTCCGGCAATAGGGTGCAATCATGGCAAGCCGCATAGTTTAGATTTTTATAGCCTTGTTTTGTTGAGGATATACACAGTGGGTCGCCGCTGCACCAGTTTGCATGCTCAAGCATACTATCCAAAATGTTTTCAAAAACATCTTTATCGTCGGCTATGCTTATGAGTCCGCCAAGGCTGCTGTCGCTGTCAGGTGATGAAACATAGATCAATACTCCGCACATTTTTACATTATCGTTCTTTTCATCTATCTCGCTATATATCTTTTCCTTTATGGAAGCGGTGCTGTATCCGCAGATATTGGATATCTCACGAATAAACAAGTGGGCAAAAGTATGGAGCATGACGTAGGTTTCAGAGAAAGCGTTAAAAACAAAATTATTGCTTTCCATTGCGCTTTTCATTTTTTTATAGCGTGAAGAATGAGCCTTTCTCCAATGGGCGACCTTGTCTTTGTTAAATTCGATGAAAATTCCTTCACCGGTTAATTCGACCGCCGGCAGCCATTTCTTTGGATATTGTGAAATTGGAACGATATTGCTTTCATTACGGATTATTCTTGTAAATCCCGTAAAAGCCAGAGTAACGGTCAGCCTGTCGACCACTGTAAGCCTATTAAAATACTCCTGATATTTTTGCGGAATAGCAGAGGGATATGATGAGAAATTACCCTCGTTATCATTGTCGCCTTTAGACAAGATCGCATACTCGTCTTCATATACAGATAATTCAGTACGTTCACGCTTTTGCTCCATGGATATTTTTACGGCGTTCCATGAGCGTATTATTTCATCATCACTTAGTTCAGGATCGTTAAGCTTATTGCGCATTACTGATGCTAGTTTGCTTTCGTCAAGTGCGCTCAGTATTTCATAATCCTTTTGTATGGCGTTTACCACTTTCTTGCTCCATGGCGGTATAAGCAGTGCCGATTTTGTTAACGGGAAATAAACGCCTGAGCCTGAACGCAATCTTACACGCATTTTATCATGGCAGCCATATGACGCTTTTGCCAGAGGGTCTTTAAAATGTGGGTGTTTACAAGTGCATTGAAAATCTGATAGTGCATTTTCGGAAAATACTTGCACCATACTTCTGGAAGCACCGCATTCGGTACATTCAAGTCGCAGGCTGTCAATATCGGTTCGATTATTGATGTTAGTCATTTTTATTCTTGGCGATTTTACTCCAGACGGGCAGGGTTTACCATTATGTACCCACCAATCGTAAGGAAAATCGTCCATGTGACCATGCGGACAAACGACAACAAATCTTGACGCATTGAGGGTGCTTTTGCACTTAGGACATTTGTGACGCTCTTTTATATCTAGTTCCCGAAAATCATAGATGTTGCCGCAGTTAGAACAATGAAGTTTTTCTGGAAATATGTAAGAGGGAATATCTTTGCTTTGTGAAAAGCTATTGGTACTTTGAGTTGTTCGTGGCATGAGAAAGTATTCTGCGCCTGTTATTACAGAAAGATTTTCATTGAATATTTTTCGGTTTTCTACCTCATCAGCGCCATTAGGGGAATAGTCCCAATCGTCTGTAGAAGCGATAACAACAGTATCGTTCTTAAAGTCAACTATAGCGCCAACACCATATGTAGTGATAAGCTGAGTTTTTCTTATATCTCCAACGGAGATCTTTTTGTCTGAATATGTTGATATGCCATTGTTTTCGTCTTTGACTTTTTTTCTGAAATTTGGTTTAGGCATTTAATTGCCCCCTATCTTTTGGTAAAATAAATATTTGCGTTTGGCTCAACATTTCGTACAGAATTAAGTATGGTAGGAATATCTGAGCCGTTTTGATTATCTGCGCTTCTGAACAAAGCAATATCTTCATTATGATAATCGGTAAAAACTAATTTATTTGGAAGCCGCTCTGTCAGAGTGGCCCAACAATCAAGGTAATAATCGAGCCATTCTTCTGCATAATCTCTTATTCTAGGCTCGATACTTTCGACATGTTCAAGCATGGTTCGTTTTATCTGCTCTATATCTTTATCATCCCTGACAAATTTACGAGCACCCTCATTTGGATTATATTTTGGAATGGTATGGCGTATAATTGTCATCATAGCACAGTGCAGGGCTTTTTCTATAGCACGAGGAGAGTATGATGTGACGCTTGTTGCTTCGACGTACTTATAAAAGGTGCAGTGATAATAATTATACTGTTCATAGTAAGATTTATCTCTGGAACGCATATTATTATAAAGCGATATGACAAGACCAGGATTAGTTCTTCCCACACGGCTTGTTGCTTGTATGTATTCAGAGTTTGATTTGGGCTGACCATACACGCACATTACGCCTAGTCGGTCTATATCTATTCCCACTGAAAGCATATTTGAAGCCATGACATAATCATAACAATCTGGATCGGTGTATTTGTGAGATAGCCTTTCCAGCACAGTTTGTATCTCTTTCGCAGAGTTTCGGCTAGTAAGTTCGTCGTTCTTTTTATACGAAGGTATATGGGCATCTTTTCCGTCTACCTTTAATCCAACGCTTTCAGCTTCCTTTTTGAATTTATATGATGCAAGATATTTTATCTCAGCTGAGATACGGTCAGAAATAATTATCGAATTAGAGCCGAGTTCTTTGAGCGTATTGAAATAACCTATTTGCGTATAAATTAGGTCAACAACGTCTGGCGGCAGACCTTTAAGCTTGTAAATATGTTTTAAAAAGGTGAGCAATGCAAATATTTTTATCAGTAATTCTGAAGTGCCTGAGCCGATAGAGCAAAGACCGACGTAAGTTCTTGCAGGCCTTTTGTCCTGATCTGCTTCAATTGCAAAAAAAGAATCAGTGTGACTCAATCCGTTAGGTGGGAACTGCGTCATTTTCCTGTTGTAGAGTATTCTGATCTGATCGTCTGCATTTTTTACAGTGGCAGTAGACGCTATTATCTTAGACGTTTTTCCATAATGTTTGCAGATATCTTCTATAGCCATTTCATATAGACCTGCTATTGAGCCAAGCGGTCCTGATATAAGGTGAAGCTCATCTTGTATGATAAGTTCAGGTGGTTTGCAGCCGTTTGCTCCAAGAAGATTTCCTGATTTCTCTTCCCATGTTAGTCTGGCGAATTTATCCACTGTGCTAAGAATGAACGTTGGCGCTATTTTGTATATGTCATCATCTACAACATATATAGGCAAATGATCGTGAAATTCACAATCATGATTATTGCAGCAGGATATGTTCATGGTATTATCGACGATATTGTAACCATTGACATTTATCTCTGCACCGCACCATGGACATTTTGTTATCTGCATAGGGTTAGCTTCATATATTGTTGCAGCGGCATTTCCACGAATTTTCTTTAGCGTTTCAGAAGCGTCTTTTATATGGTTAGGGGTCATTCCTGAGCCTATCCACAAACCGATAGATATCTCATTGCCTGGTATCTTATATTTCTTTCGTATATGTTCGCAGGCGCAAATAAGCGCAGTTGCTCTTTCAAATTGCTGGAGAGTAAGCAACCGCAGGGTGTATCTCATTATTATAGTTACGCCGTTTATATCCTGCGTTGCGCCATTGATCCTGCGAAAGAATATTGCAAATGCTGATAATCCCAAATAAGCTTCTGTTTTACCGCCGCCTGTTGGAAACCATAAAAGATCTACGTTGTCTCGATCAGGAGACTTGTCATCAACGATATCGGGTATTATCTGGAGTATATATGCCATTTGGAAAGGATACCAACTGATAGTGTCGGCAGAGCAGTGTTTGGTTTTTATACGCTGAATGAGCATGGCTTCATTCATATACAAAAACGAACGCCAAGCGTTATCATTATTTCTCAGCACAGCTACGCCCTTATAAAGCCTTGAAACGCATTTTTCTATATTCTTAAATGAATTTTCAGTTGCATTTGGAAATCTGGATATCAATTCGTTGTTGCTTTTTAGACTTGTATACCATTTTTCATATTGTTTGATAAAAGCCTCAAGTTGGTTGCAAGCTGTGTCCCTATCTGCGTTTTCCCAATATTTCATAAACAAATATTTTGAATTATTAAGCAGCTTAGGCATCATTTGAAGCATTCTATATTGAGGAATGAACTCGCTCCTTACTTCATATATCATTTCTCCATTTTGCGAATATGCGGAAGAACAGCCATGACCATAAGAGTAATTTTTTACAGAGTCATAGAGCATATCGTTTTTTTCTTCTTCCAAAGACCTGTGAGTGTTTCTTCTGTATAAAGGCATAAACCCTGTTTGACTTTCTATGGATAGCTGACACTGAAATAAAGCTTTTGTATTGCTTGCCTGAAATTCGTTTCCCACTTTGTTTTTGTTTATTACGGACACTGTGAGCAGTTCACTGTTATCATCGTTTATTTTTCTTACATGGAGGAACATGGCTATATCAGTGTTTTCTTTATTGGAAATGATTGTGTTGCATATATGCTCAGGTACTTTGACTCTAGTTGTAAAGCGTCTTGCTTCTCTTGAATAATAGTGTCGCTTTACTTCTTTGTCATTATTTGCTATAGCTTTTTCAGAATGATTATAAACGGCATAATTAAATGAAATACTGATCTCATCATTTGACGCGCAAACGAAAGAGATACCCATTGTGGATGGTTTGAATACGCTGAAACTCTGGCTCTTTTCGTCATTTTCCAATTCATCTCAAATATTTCCTCTGCAGAGATGCTTTCATCAATATTTTCGGAATTTTTGTTTGTTGGCTGAGCATAGAGTATTCCTAGTGAATAACGGCTCAAGGGATCTTCCATTTCCAGTATTTCGTTTTCGTCTATCGGACCTATAAAGTCTTTTTTAAGATGATCTGTAATATCATCTATAACATTATAAAATTCAGAATAGGAAGTCATTTCATCACTTCTTTTCAAATATAAGTCTAGCAAGTCCGGTTATCTGTATTCAAAGCAGATCTTGGACTTTTGATATTCTATGGGAACATTTGTATTAAATTGTTTTAATATTTCTGTTGTGATTCCGCTGACATATAAGTTTTCCAATTCTTTGGGAAGATTGTATTTGTAGTCAGTTGATCTTACTCCTATGTCGATCTCAGCAATCATTTCCTTAGAAAGGCTTCCAATGCAGCGACCTTTGTGGTATATCTCATAACGCCCTGTAATGGGAGAACGTTTTGCTGAGAGTTCATCATAAAGCTTCACGTTTTCTATAATATACTGCTGTAGATCAAGTATGGAATCAAAATTACCTGATACGAATGAAGTAACGTCAATATCTCCTGTAAGACCAACAGCGATACATTTACAATATCTGTTGAGCGTTTTATAAATGTTATGAAGTCCTGTTTCAATCACACGTCCAGACATAATTCGCATAAAATATCTTGTGGTTTTACTCATTGTCTCAAATTGCATTTTAGGACGTGTAAGTGCAACATACTGTATTCTTGCTTCTTCGGCGCCTTTTGAAGATGTGTCAATGGCTGATTCAATAAGAATTACTTTATCAAACTCGCTGCCTTTTGCTCTATGTATCGTTGAAACGGTAAGCATAGGTGGTTTTCCATAAAAATCGTTGGGTATATTATTTGAAACTGTAAGCGCAGTGGTCAGCTTGGACACATTTATTATGGTGTCATCCTTTGTGTTGGTCAATTTGCAAAGGTGTTTCCATAATATCTCAGGATCGATATCACAAGAACATCTGAATTTGAATCTTTCTATGAAATCGCTTTTGCTGATATTTTCAAAGCAATGATCCCAGAAAACGTCGGCTATCCATCTTGGAAGAGAAGCCGTATTATTGACGCCTCTGTTTAAATTATGCGGTATACCTTTTTTGCATAAAAGGTTGCTTATATATTCAGCTTCACCATTATTGCTGCAAAGTATCGCAGTGGAAACTGTGGGCGCATGATCAAGCGTTTTTATGTACGTTTCGATCTTTGTTTTGCCTAAGTATTTTAAAGACACGTTTTTTGCGTATTCATTCTGCTTGACAAAGCTGTCATTTAACAACACTTGACGCATTTTGGCCGCTTCTTTGGCAAGTTCGACTGTCTGTCTGCGGTTTACAGTTATCTCATATCGACGTATATCCTTGGGAAACAGTGATTCAGCTCTCTTATAAAATTCCACAGAATCAATAGTTGCATCTTTATCAGCCTCATAATCATATATCGACTGACAGCGGTCTCCGGCGAGCAGATATCCGCATTTTAAATTGCTAAGTATTTTTAATACCATTTCAGCACGTTCATTTACAAGGTCTTGTATCTCGTCGACCACAAAGTAGCTGATATCTACAAAATCTTCTTTTGATATGTATTTGTTAAACAGCTTTATACGTTCGTTATAGTCATATTTATCAAAGTTTTCTTTGATAACGCCTTGTTCTTTCATTTCCATAAGAAAATATGTTGCATATGAATCAAATGTCAAAATACATATATTTTTAGCGGCAGGCGGAATTATATCATCGGCAATAGCTTGTTCAAGTTTAGTTTCAATAACCTTTTTTGCCGAACGGGTATAGCAAAGTATATATATATCTTCGGCAGGGCAGAGGTCGTTTTTTAGAATATACATAAGTCTTTGGATTATCGTATACGTTTTTCCTGTTCCAGGTCCAGAATTTAAAATGATGTGAGTTTCCAATGGTGCGTTTATTATACAGCTTGGCTCGGCTATCTCGGTATATTTGCTGATAGACTCTTTTATTTCTTTGACAGAATTTTCTCGTGGTGCTATGAATTTCTTGGGACTTTCTTTAAGCTTTGCAACATTTCTGTCTATTTTAACTGATATAATATCGTCTTTCTTTACGATACCAAGCTTTTTCATAAATTCTTGCAGACTTTCTATATCCTCAGTTTGTTCCTCAGGTATGGGTGTACGTTGGATATGTAGTGGTTTGCATCCGCCAAAACCTTTACACTTTGTATATTCACACCTGTTTACCCATTCAAGCTTGCCATTTACCATGACAGGTCCAAATGACATTTCGCCGCTTTTAGCATATGAACAGGTCTGATTGCCCTCCATTATTTTTCTCTGAGCATCGTTAAGTGGGATATTTTCAGTCCCAATGTAGCGATTTCTTATATCAGTAAGGCGCTTTACTCCCGTTATTTTTTTCGTATATTCTCTGTCTTTTGTTATGTCAAGATCTCTTCTGATATATACATTTGAAGTGATGTTTATATTAGACTCTGTCATGATACTATCCCTCGATATCCTTTAGGTCATAATAAAACCTTAGCTTATTTATCTCGCTTTTTACCTGATAATCTGTTCCCATATCTTTATTCTTGATAACGACCCTTGCTATCTGATCTTTGCCTATTTCAACTGACATATCAAAGTTCTCGTTGACATATCCTTTAGCGTTGGCGAGAATAGTAGCATAACGTGTTTTGCCTGTAGAATCGGTGAAGATGAAATGGGCGTCATAAGAGTCGGTGGTCAAAGAGAAAGACAAGTTTTCTACTTTATCTCCCACTTTATTTTCATCTTTTTTCAGTACAGGATACTTTTCATTGTCGCTAAGTAATATGCAGATATCATCGCCAAGTCTGAAATCGCACTCTGCCGCTGAGGTTATTGCAGCGCCTTTGGCAACTATCCATTGATATCTGTTGTTCTCGTCATCGAATATTATTTTTTCTTCGCCAAACATGGAAAGGATAATATCTGCAAAAGGTCGCAGATTGCTCGAGCCTCCTGCGAGTATGACCGCATCAATATTATCAGCACTAACGTTAGCTATTTTCATGACATTTCCGATAGCGTCAAAAATATTATCAGTAATAAGTGGAGTTATGATATTGGAGAATGTATCATAATCAATGTCAACAGGTCTTGAGCCTTCGCCCAAAGTCATGGTATAATCGTCATACTCGGTAAATTCTATCTTCATACGTTCGACTTCGTTCATGAGCTTATCTTTTTTGGGGGAATCAAGCTCATCAAATTCAACACCAGGATAAATTTTAGGCAGCAATCTTAAAGCAAGCTCCTTGTCGATATCATCGCCGCCGAACTTTATGCCGTAAACAGCGTCTTCGTATACTTTTTTGTCCTTGAGATTTAATATGCTCAGGTCAAGCGTACCTCCGCCAAAGTCGATCACCATGACCTTTGAAAAGGCTTTGATATCATTTATTTTAGAGATATAGGCAGCTGATGACTCACTCACAAACCCTTTTACCTTTATGCCAATGCACTTGGCAGCCTCAAGCAATTCTGTTCTTGCTCTTGCTGAAAAATCAACAGGTATTGAAAATACAGCTTCATCAAAATCAGGTCTTATAGCGTTAACAGTTTCTTTTACATAATTCAAAAACAGAACAGCAAGCTTTTGACCTGTATATCTTACTCCGTTTACAACTATCTCTTCGTCAGTTCCCAGCAATGATTTGAATGAAGTTACTATCTTGTAGTCATCTGCATATTCGTTTATTTTTTCTTTGACCTCACGTCCAAATTTAAAATCATTATCTTTGTTTCTGGATATTGCTATGCAAGAACTGAATGGGGTGATGTCTTTTCCGTCTGTTCCATAGCCGGTGCCGATAACTCCCTTGCCATGCTCATAATTATACAAATATACCGATGTGTTGGTTGTTCCAAAATCGATTCCAAAATAAGATCCATTTTTCATTATTTTTCTCCCTTAAAATCTATGCCGTTTCTTTCAAGCGCACGGAAAGTCTTTTTTATTATTGCCTGCAATGATTCGTAGTTTTCTTCGCTGACGTCAGAAAATTCATATTCAAGCCAGTCTTCATACAGAAAGGCAAATGCCTTTTTCAGCTCCGAGCGCACCTTTTCAGCTTCAAGTGAAGATTCACGGCTGTTGATAGTATAGGCTTCGTTAAGCTTTTGGTCGAGATCTGATTTTTTGTTTTCAAGGTCAGTGATCTGGATCTTTAGCTCTTTGTTGATCTCTTTTTCAGCAATCAGCGATTGATTTGCTGATTGCAGTTGTGATCTTGTTTCAGCTAACTGTTGTTTTAGCTCTTCTGTTTGGCGCTTTAGCACCACGTTTTCAGCACTCAGCACACGGCTCTTGCTTATCTCACCCTGAACTGACTCAAAAGCTTTGCTGACAGGCGTCAGCATATCCGCAAATGCAGAGATAAGAGCATTCTTCTCATTAGTCATATCTCTGCGTATGCTGTTATAAAGTTTCTTTGCCATTACCTCTGCAACGTTATCCTGTTTGTTCTCCACCTTATCTGATGTGGTAACGTTATTCATAGCTGGAAGCACTTTTGTATTTTCAGACTCAGATATCTTATCGTCATTTGTTGTTTTGACAGCCTCAATGCTTTGCGTCTTTTCCTCTTGTGGCAAAGATTTTTGAGAGGAGTTGTCTGGCGCAATTGGCTTTGCTGTTGAAACTGGAGCTTGTTTATCCTCCTGCGGTGAATGTTCGCTGTTTTGGCTTGTAATATTCTCTTTTACCTGTGGCTTTTCACTTTTTTCAGTTGTATTGAAACCGTATTTTACAGCCCAATCTGCAATCAAAGCCTTTATTCTGTTACTCTCTAATTCAGGATAAATATTATTTGTGATTTTCCATATGCTTTCTATTTGGAATTTATCGGTTTTTGAATAATCAAGCAAATATATTTTGCCACTTGTATTGTTCACAAGCTTCATCATTTGCTTTTTGTTGGCAGGAGATCTTAGTTCAAAATCTGCAACGAATGCAACAATGAAAGGCAACTCATTAGAGTCAAGCGCTTTTTCTGTATAGTTTTTCGTTATTACAATAACAGCGCACACAAATTTATTCACATAAAATTGTGTTCTGCTAGGATCTTTAATTGTAGATATAAGAGCCTTTAAAATCTTGTCGATCAATTCGATTGGTGCTTTTCGGATGATAGTTATATTTTCAAAGTACATTTTTGCAACATCTGCTGAAAATCGTGAGAGCTGGAACGCAACATCAGAAACGTCACTGCCTTTGCAGTAAGTGAGTTCAATCAGCAGATTTGACACTCTTTTTGTTTTCTCTACACTTAGTTGCGATTTGTTATTTTTGTATTCAGTACAGAGAACGTCCAACTCATCTTTTATTTTTGTAGCATTATCCATTTAACAATCCTCACTTGCTAATAATTTTGACCACATCATCGTCCAACTGACAATAATCTTTTATTTCATTTATGATAGTTTGCAATTCTGCGGTGTTGTCAATATTCATGACTTGCAGATCATTTGACAGCCTATTGTAACCATACACAGGAACGGCTTTACGATAAAACACGTTTTGGTCACGCAGCTGTATACCTTGACTTGCGATACGAGCCATTTTGAAAGGCTCATGATTTATTGCAAATTCACAGACCTTCTTAAGTGCGTCAGAGTAGTCATATGCTTCTGTGGTTTTGCCGTTAATGTCAAGAACGATATGACCATTTGCAGTCGGTATGTTTTCCTGCTGCACAGGACTTTCGACCGCTGTCAAAGGTGTTTCCTGCGTAAGCAGACTATCTGTCTTGTTATCCACAGTATCGTTTTCGCTGTCGGTAAGCACATAATAGCCGTCTTCTATTTCTTTCAGCTTCGGACATTCTGACATCAAGCTTTCTATGGTATCCTCTGAAATATCAACGATACCCTTATTGGCAAGAAGCGTTTTTATTTCATAAGTACCAAATCCATCTTCATACTGAGGTTTGTCACAATTTTCTTTCATCAGTTCTAAAATCGTGTCGGTGCTTATATTGCTCTCGCTGTTTTCAGCTTTGTCCTCGGATGGCTCATCATCAAGCATAACATGGGAGTTATCTTTTACTTTGTCTGTACTTTTCTGCACAACATTTTCATTTGTTGCTGTTACGATCTTTGTTTCACTGGCAGTTTTTCCTTGAGAAAGTTGTTCTGGATTCAGCACATAATATCCTTTTCCTGCAGGTTTAAAAGTTTTATCTAACATCAGAAGCCTTGACAGTTCAAAAAGGTCCACATTTTATCGTAATATTTTTTTAGAATATCACGAAAGCTTTTGGTGTTTATACCATTTCTATGATTTTTGTATTCTGCTATATCTGTAGCATCACTGGATAGTATTTCTATGACCGCATCTTTTAATACGAATTTTTTTGTTGTATCGGGAACAAATTCGATAAAGTCGGATGTATCTGTTTCGTTGCCATTTGTGCCAGAAATATCGTTACCATTTTGTATATTGTCATTTCCCATTGGTATATCAATGGGGTTTTCAGCTGATGTTTGTTCTGATGCTGTAAAAACTTCTGCTTGCTCATGATTTGATGAAATGCCGTTCTCAACTGTTACATCACCTGTTTTATCGTTAGTAATGTACTCTATTACCATACGATCATAAGATATAGAGCATATATCCATTAAGCATTTTATGTGCCTGATAATATCAGCGGCAGACAAATTTCCCTCTGCATAGAAATCATATGATACTTCAAGAGCCCTGCGTAGCTCGTGTTTATGATTTTTATCTGCAAAGTCTATACTATTGCCATATAACGACCTGCCAATCAAATTATTAAGCTGTTTCGTATAATTACTATTTGTGTGGAGAAGGATCAAATATTTTTTATATAAATCGAGCCAGCTTCCTGCAGAAAATGACTGCTTATTGATCCTGAAAGCACAAGGCTTACAATAAGTACAACTATTTGGATCATTAAAGTCCACTGTTTTTACGCTATATTTTCCTGTGTATTCAGACAACTTTGTATCTTTATTTTCAATTGAAGATTTTAAGTTTTCAACAGTTATATCTGCAAATTTAGCAAACATTTTTAAAGCTATATTAAAATTATTATGCCGTCTATCGTTGGCATCAATATATTCTTCTCTTACGATAAGTGATTCTATCATCACTTTAGCATTTTCAGCCGAAGAAGTGCCAAGCAGTTTTTTTCTATCGCCAAAAAGCGTTTGATAAAGTTTTTCAATGCTGTGAATGTCTGAGATGTATTGCCTTGCGGTCAATTCAGAAACTTTACTGTCGGTCATGAGCCACGTCAAAAATTCCTGTTCAGTGAAAACAGAGGATTCTTTGACAGCTTCATTTTTCGATATATCCGATGTTTTGGTGGTATTATCTGAAACTATAACTGAATCAGATAATGGTTTTGTCAATATCACTTGACACATTTTATTCGAACAAGAATTATGCAGCGAAAAAGATATGATCATAGTAGAGCTTTCTTCGAACTGCCGGAGGCAGCCCACCGTTGGCGGTGCAGATTCTTCTGTTAGCC